>CAKZPH010000088.1 GCA_937138605.1 uncultured Ignavibacteriales bacterium | reverse complement strand
GTTGTACCAACTTTTGCTGTGCTTCTTTCAAGTTGTGCGAAAGCACTAGAAATTGTGAAAATTAATATGATCAATGAAATTTCAATTCTTGCTTTCATTTTCTTCTCCCTGAATTTTTACTTTATAACGGCAAATCTTCCAATCTTCTCACCTATACCTGGAGCTTCCACATGGTATATATAAACTCCATATGCTACTCTCATACCTTCATAACTCAATAAATCCCAATTTAGAATACTACTATCGTCGTTTTTATAAAGTGTATGTACTAATTCTCCAGCAATAGTATATATCCTGATTGTGCATTCTTTAGGTAGGTTCCTGAACTGTAGCACTTTTTCACCACGTCTATTTGGTAGTCGAGCTGGTTCTTCAAAAATTGAGTATGCAACATATGGATTTGGAACAACATAGATGTTACCCAATTTGGACTGTGCAATTTTTAAATCATATTTTTCACCAGCAGTTGTAAATCTATAAACATCCCCCGTCTTGAAAGGTTTTGTAGTTCTTAGTATGTAAACATCATTTTGTGATGGTGGAATAAAGTTATTTCCTAAACCTAAAGTATCAAAATTAATTTGATATGAAGTTCTTAATCCGGTTCTTACTCTTGGGAAGAAGATAATGTTTTCACCTGGGTCCCATCGATTATTGTTTCGGGTTGCTGGAATACCTTCAAATATGAAATAATCAGCTTTTCTTCCGTACATAGAATCTGGTGTTATTATTGTGATTCTGAATGGACACACAGCTGGCCTATTTAAGGGTTGGGCTATCACAGTATCACCAGGATTAACATATTTACCTGTTGGGTCTAATTCCATACTGGTAAACTCTATCTTAAAATCTAAATCAGTTGGTAAATGTGGATTCGCTGGAGATACAACTCTGGGCACCCAAACTATTGAATCCCGTAAATTTGTTTTTTTACTAGGCATCCATCCAGAATTAATCCTATCAATGCCCAGAGTATCATTAAAGACGAAAACCCTCATTCCATCGAAAGCGGGATTTGCATCTTCTCCTTTTATGTAATTACTTTGATAAACGGGATAATATTTATAACTCACAAAGAAAGCATTACCAGCAGGCAAATCATTTGTATTGTTTCCGCGAATCTTTCCAGTAGTAGCACTAACAATATATTTGTTTGGAGGAATTACATTGCCAGCTTCATCTTTAACTACCACACTGCCTAATAAAATATTTTGTTTCGAAAGATTAACTAAAACTGTATCTTTTGAGATTATTTTGTCAGTTACTCCTGATTCATCTAGCAAGTTGAATGTATTACTGGAGGTAAATTCAATTTTATAACGATTGTTATCTTTGACTTCTTTACTATCATAAGTTCTAATTTTAATCAAACCTGTTGAAATACCTTTTTCTCTTGTGACTTGAATATTATTATTCAAATTAGTAATGGTACCAATAGCTGGTTCATTTGGAGTAACTTTAACAGTATTAACATCAAATTTTAATTCGCCAGTTATTGGATCTTGAATTATGACTGCTTGACATTCAGATGGTGGTAACTCTTTTCCAGGTTCAATCGAACCTCCATCATAAGAAACCACTGCATAATAGTAAGTAATTCCGTTTGTGACTGTTGAATCAACATATTCATGAACAAGACCCGTATTATTCCCGATCCAATATCTAACGGCTCTACCTGCGTATTCAACGGGGTGAAAAGCTTTAAGAGAATCGATTAGATCAAATTGAGCATATTTACCAGTATTTGGATCAAATAATGGAACCCCAAGAAAAGGAACACCATTGCCATCGGTAATTTTGTAAACATCTTGAAATTTTGGATCCCTACTACGATAAATTTTATAACCTTGAAAATCCCTCTTTCCTGTAAGTGGATCAATAGAACTTTCGGCTCTTGTATCCCAATATAAAATCACTTTTCCATCACGGGGAACAGCTTTTACAATTGGTTTAGCAGGAGGTTGAGCAAACCTGTAGTCGGCTTCGAGTACTCTAGTTGAAGTCTCAGCATTAAGCACTAAATCGTTTAAATTTTCACCAAAAAGGATACACATAGAAAACCTTTGTGTTTCACCTGGCTCTAATGAAAATGGACCCGTTCCAAAATTGAAAATATTATCGCCAGGTTGAGTTAGTAATTCTTGATTTGGATTAATTGTTTCTGAAGATAACCATTCCCACATTAAAGGATCGTTCATGGGAACGTTAGGAAGTGAATTTGTGTAAACAGCCGCATGAAAACTTGTCAAACCAAGTTGATCTGATTCTGAAATATCTCTCAAACCAAAATGTGGTTCAGAACCAGCCCATTTGTAACCCGATAATCTTACATCCGAGAATGGTTCACCAATGTCATATTTATTATTTGAGTTGACATCTATGAACCAACCCTGTGATGGCTTGCCATCCCCTTCACCATAATCTGGGCCAGGATAATTTGGTGAATCTGGTCCAATTCCATCTATTCCAATATCATGAATTGCTGGATCCCAATCGCCGTCTTCATCTCCTGACCATCTTGGTTTGGGAGCTCCATAGACTTCTGTGTATTTAGTAATGTTAGAAATTCCAAAGTTTAATGGATATTGAACTCCATCAATATAAAATCCTGCATCATTAAAGGGACTTTCATCAGAAATGCCATCGTCATCATTATCAAAAAGATCAGTATGTTTACTGGGGCTTTCCAAAAATTTCCATCCAAAGTAACCACACCATTTTCCGCCATCGCCCCTCATATCATCGTCCCAGGCGTAGACCATACTTCTGGCTCGTTGCGGGTATGGATCTGCTAATGGGCCAGTTGGTGGAATGAAAAAGGCTCTATCATCACTGTAATTTGCTGGTCCACCAACGTGTGGATCTCCATGCATTCCAAAATATACTCTATTTAATTTTTTAGGTGATGAATTTGTGGTTTGATAAACTAAGAAAATTATATCTTCAGCCAAGGGATTATTGAACTGGATAACTCGAACTTCCATATCCAGTCCAAGTCCTCTCTTTGAAGAATCATCAGGGAAAGGATAATAAGGAAATTCTGCGTTTGTATGATCATCAATTACGAAATAAACTTCTTCATCCGGAGCTGTAGCCATATCACCTAAAAACGCAGGCCAAAGATATTTACCAGCACTAGGATTATACCAGTTTTCAGGCCAACTATCTGGCTTACCATCACCATTTTTGTCAGGAGCATTAAGTCTTGCAATTTCATTTTGATTTGGGTCAACAAATCCATCTTTGGGTAACCATCCCCATTTGATTCGACCACTAGGGTCGTAATCTCCTTGAAAAGTCCGTATGAACGAATCATCAACAATGTGTAAAGTATCACCGTTTTCTAAGACAACCTCTGCCGCGGCTAAAGGTCCAAATTCAAAACCATAGCCTAATCCATTCCACACCAAATCAGCAATGTTACCTAAATAATTTGGTGCACAGATTGAACCATAATTGAAAAGAACGGTTTTAACTTTATTTCCTTGAATAATGCTTTCTTTGATTAATCTAGGATTTCCTAATGTTTTGTTGAGCCTTTCACCCGGCTTACCAAAAATCTTTAGAGCTTGTTTTTCGGTTAATTCTTTAAGAATATAATTACCGTATTCATCTCTTTTTTGTCCAAATAATGTTGTAGAAAATACTATCAAGCTAAAAAAAATGATTACTTTTTTCATATCCCAATTCTCCTTCAAGAAATTCAGTTAAGAATTAATTGAAAACCTAATCTTACTTCCCGCGGTCTGTTAACTCTTTCAGGCCGCAAAGAGTAATAATTTTCAATTTCTTTAAGTGGAATCAAACCAGAATCGCCTCTCCGTAATCTTCGGAGAATATCAGAAAATGTAATTTTAATATCTTTCTCTTCAATTGCCGATCGCGACCTTCCAGTCGAAGCATAAACAAACAATTCGTTCTCAGTGTCAAATAGATTCTCAACCTGACAGAATAATGAAAGTTTATAATTCATAAATGTGAAAATCTTTTCAAATTTAAAGTCCACATTCCATTGAATAGGTTGACGAGCACTATTCTGCTCAAAAGTGATATTTACAATGTTTGAAGGAAAGATAGGTGTATATGGAGTTCCCGTTTGAAAGTTTCCAATAAATGACGCTATCCAGTTATTTGGTCGAGAGAATGTTAAAGTTCCGTTGATAACATGACTTCTATCAAAACTAAAAGGAACCAAAAATGTCTCACTTTGTTTGCCACTTTTTTCACTGAAGAAAATCTCGTCTTCTGGGTAAGTTCTATTTCCTTCAGCAATTGAGAAAGTATAATCTAAAGATGCAGAGAAGAAATCTTGAGGAGTTCTTCTTTTAAGTAATGATATTGTGATACCTTTACTGCTTGAATAAGCCAGGTTAGTTAAAAGATAAAATGCTCTTCCTTCATTAGTATAGATCTGTTGAGTGTAAATGTAATTACTTACATCTTTATAAAACCCAGTTACTTCAAGCTTTAGATCATCAGTCAGTAATTGTTGGAGACCTAGTTCATATTGAACACTTCTCTGTGGTTCAACATTTGGATTTCCAAAAGTTGGATTTTCGCCAAAGTTAGCAACGAAATAATATGGATTTCTATATAAACTACTGAGTGAAGGTACTTGATAAAAATGTCCATAAGAAAATCTAATTACACCTCGATCTGTAATAGGATAAGAAATGCTAAATCGTGGACTTAGTCTGTGTTTTGGTTTAGCATCACGAGCTCCAATTGTTATTGAACCAGCTTTTAACTCGCTTAGATCTCTACTTACAAATGGATTGTATTGAGCAGCAGGATTAAAATATTCATAACGCAAACCTACATTCAATATCATTGAAGAAGCAAGCTCAATTTTGTCTTGAATGTATGCTGCTGCTTGAACTGGCAATCTTTCATAACTTGTGTAAAGAGATGTATCTTTTGGAACCTGCCTTACTAATAACAATGTATCGTACAATAAATTGGCAGGAGTAAGTGTTGTGAATTCCCCTGATTGATTAATGTAACCCACTTGAAGTGTGTAACTTTCAACATTTAATCTGTGTTTTCTAATTTCAAAACCCATCTTAACTTCATGCACATCAAATAATTGCGCCACTAAATCGCCTTTAATACCTAATGTTTGAGTTTTGCGATAAAATCTTTCATTGTTTGTACCACCGGTGTAGAAGGTTGTATTACCCAAAGTTCTTAGATAAAGCGATGGTAAATATCTTTCGTCTAAAGGATTTTCATACAAATAAGATTTGTAATAGTTATCACTAAATGACATCTTAAATGTATAAAATAGGTTATTTGTAACTGTATGAGTCCAATCTATCGCATGAATGTAACCGTTGCTATAATTTGTTGGTCTACCATCAGGATTGAATTTATAGGAACGGATATAATCTTGAGATCTACCGTTCTCGATAACATATTCATATTTAAATTTAATCGTTGGAATTGGTTTAAAAATAAGATTGCTTTGAAAATTAAATGACCTTGACCAATTCATAGGTATCAATGCTCCATCACCAGTCGGTAATCCAGATGAATCTTTAGAGTAGGGATTGAAGAAATAACTTTGTGTAGATGTGCCATATCTATAATCACCAGAAGTGAAATTATTTCTTTCCAGATACGAATCAGTAGGTCTGTAAATTCTTTTACCATATATTGAGCCTTTAAAATTTTCATATACAGTTGATAAAAAGAATGTTAATTTATTCGAAAAGAATGGGACAGGACCTCCAAATGTGAATTCAGATCTAGCTCTATTTAATAGGTCTATCTTTTCAATTTGCTCAAATAACTCTTTTCTATTTGAAATAAAATCGCCGCTATAAGCTCGAATGCTGGCAGTATATCTATTTGGCCCTTCTTTAGTTACATAATTAACAACTCCACTTAATGCATTTCCATATTCTGCACTAAATGTTCCGCTCGATACAGATACTTCTTGAACAGCATTTGTGGCAAGACCGACAGATCTTCTATTTAAATATGGGTCGTTTAACGTTATTCCATTCAGTGTATAGGCGATCTCATTCCCATAACCGCCACGGATATGTAAATCTCCATCATTACCAACAACAACTCCAGCTTGTAACTTAATAACATCAGAAATTTGATCTACTGGTAATTCATCAATTTTATCAGAAGTAATTGATGCAACTGGATTTGTTAAATCCTGTCTGATAAGTGGATTCCTTTCACCTTGAACTACCACAGGTGGTAAGTCAATAGATCCTTGTGTTAATTCAAATTCAATTCGTGTAGTGAAATCTACATTTACTCGGACATCTGTGATTGATTTTCTTTGGTAGCCGACAACTGATGCAGACACGGTATAAATTCCAGGAGGCACATTAAGAATTACGAATTCTCCCTTGAGATTTGTAGCTGAGCCTAATTGAGTTCCTTCGACAATGACATTCGCGAAAGGAATCGGTTCTTTTGAATCTTTATCAATTACTCTGCCTGCAATCTTACCAGTGTTTCCGGCGAATGACATATTAAAAGTTATAAGAAAAATAGCAACAAGGTAAGTGATTTGTTTAATCATTGATCTAACCTCACTATGTGTGTAAACGTGTTAAATTTTTTGCAAATTAATTAAAAAAAAGATATTCAAGAATATCTATTTCTAGCAGCATAGAAATTTAGTGCAGTGGCTATCATAACTATGTTTGTCACAAGTGCACTACCGCCATAACTCATAAGAGGCAAAGGAATTCCAATAACCGGAACAAGTCCAATTGTCATTCCAATATTGATGAAAATATGAGTTAAAAAAACCGACACAATCATAATAACAATACTACTTCGAAATAAAGAATCATTTGTTCTTGCAATGTAAATCATTCTCGAAATTAAAATAAAATATAAAATCAAAATAAAAATGCTACCTAGAAACCCAATTTCTTCACCTACTACACAAAAAATAAAATCAGTCCATTGCTCAGGAATGAATTTTAGTTGAGTTTGACTGCCTGCTAAAAATCCTTTACCAAATAAACCACCTGAACCAACCGCGATTTTCGCTTGAATTGCATTATAACCACTTCCTAAAGGATCAAAATTTGGATCCAGAAAATTTTTAATCCTATTCACTTGATAAGGAGATAGCAAATGGAACAATAACTCAGTAATTACTACTGCCGAAAGATTGAGTGCGAATATTCCCAGTGATAGGAAGAAATCTCGCTTAAAATAAATTAAAATTAAAATAATCAAAGTTAATACAAGTAGTAGAGGAATTATTCCGAGTATTGATGCAAATGAGGCTATTGCAGGACTTATTAATACAAAAACTGAAAATGCTGATAATCCGCTCCAAAATAGACCAAAAACAAATATCGAGAAAAATACGAGGGCAGTTCCAATATCCTTTTGAAAAATTATCAATATCGTCGGAACAGCAACAATTAAACCGGACATTAAAAAACCTTTTATACTGTTAATATTAAAATATTCCTTATTAAAAAGATGAGCAAGGGCGAGTATTACAGCAAACTTTGCAATTTCCGAAGGCTGTAAAGAAATAAAGCCAAAGGTTAACCAATTCTGATTTCCCGAAACTTTCTTACCAAAGAAGATTACTAGAATCAGAAGAAATAATGAGAATAAGTAAAAAGGTATAGAAAGTAAATCGAAAAACTTTGGTGGTAAGAAATAAACAATTAATCCTATACCAATTCCAGCTATCGCAAAAATTAATTGTTTATAAAAATTAATATGGAGAGGAAGTATATTATATGTAGATGAGTAGATGGAAAGTAAGCCGAATACAATTAGCAATACTGATGAAAACAATAGATAAAAATCTAGTTTATCAGTAATACCAGTTTCGACCTTCTCTTTTATAGAATTATTTAGCTGCAAGAATTTGATCATCTTTATTTTTATCTCTTAGATAAAATTTGATTAGTTCCCTAGCAATTGGAGCTGCAACAGCTCCACCAAATCCAGCATTTTCTACAACTACCGCAATTGCAATTGAAGGATTTTCAAAAGGAGCAAACCCAATAAACCAAGCGTGATCCTTTCCATGTGGATTTTGTGCAGTACCAGTTTTTCCCGCTACATCAATTCCCGGTATTTTTACATGTGGCGCTGTTCCAGAACCGTTAACAACCAAATACATTCCCCTTCTTACAAGTTCAATTACATCCTTTCTGATACCTAAATTTTTACCTTCAACCTTAACATAAATTTCTTTCGGAATGGCATTTTGATTAAAAAGTTTTCTAACAGCATGAGGTCTATAGATAGTCCCACCATTTGCAATTGCGGCTACATACTGTGCCATTTGAAGTGGAGTTACTCCTAATTCACCTTGACCAACACCTAAACTCACAATATAGCCTTTTGTCCATTTATTCTTTCCATAAACTTTATCATAATATTGCGTCGATGGAAGTATTCCAGGCGTTTCCTCATAAATATCGATGCCAGTCTTTTTCCCAAATCCAAATAAGTCACCATATCTTGTCCACCTATCAAAACCTATTTTAAGAATTAAACTGAAATAAAAAGTATTACATGATTTTTCAATACTATGAACAACATTTATTGAACCATGTGAACCCATGCATTTGTAAAAATTATTTCCGAATAAAAATCCACCTCCACATGTATATAAATACTTTTCATCAATGATTTTATCCTGCAAAGCAGCGATTGAAGAAACAGGTTTGAAACATGAACCAGGTGGGTATATTGAGCTTGTTGCTCTGTTAAATAATGGTTTTCTTTTATCTTGATTTAGTTCACGCCAAAATGATAATGGAGTATGACCTGCAAGAAGCGATAAATCAAAATCAGGTTTGCTCACTAAAGTTAGTATCTCACCATTTTGAGGATCAATAGCAACTATTGCTCCACTTTTCCCATCAAGTAATTCTTCGGCAAGTTTTTGTAAATCACCATCGATTGTAAGTTGGGCGTTATATCCAGCAACAGGCTGAATATCATTCTTACCATTGTTAACAGGTCCAATTTCTCTGCCTCGTGAATCAACATAAATAAACTGCCGGCCTTTCTTTCCACGCAGAAGTTGTTCATAATATTTTTCGAGTCCTGTGTGCCCTACAAAGTCCCCTAAAGTATAAATTTCTTTATTAGCCTCTAACTCAGATCGGGATATTTCTTTACAATAACCAAAAAGATGAGAGCCCTTTACACCAAAAGGATAAGTTCTTTTCATATCAACTATGTAATCAACACCTTTCAGCTGCTCTTTATTTTCTTCAAGCCAGCTAACCTGTTCAAAGTTTAATCCTCTAAGTATTCTTATTGGTATAAAAGGTGAAAAATTTCTATTTACTTTTAATAATGACTTTATATAACCAGATTTAAATTTGAAAAAACTTTCAATTAAAGGAATTGTACTTGTATCAAAATAATAAGGTGTAATTCTTAGAGTATATCCCGGTTCGTTATCAACTAAAATTTCCCAGTTTCTATCGTAAAAAATTCCACGATAAGGTTCGATCAATTTTTCTCTGATAGCATTTTTCTCAGAAGTTGTTTTGTGTTTTTCGTGTTCAATTATTTGCAATTGGTATAGACGAAAACCAAGCGATAGAAAAATTACCACAGAAAGTACTGAAATGATAATTGACCTTCTTTTGGGGGATAAATCCCGATAAGCTGTCATGTGCTAATTGCACCTCTTTTCGTAAATATTAAAGTCAATAAACTTGTAATTGCAGTAAAAATTGCAGGAAGAATTCCATATCCAATCATTAGATTGATAAGTTCATTAAAATCTAAACTTAAAGTTATAAAAATATATAAAATTCTATCAACTATTGCTGATATTAAAACTATCAAGGGAAAACGCAAATCAATTCGAAAACTAGTTATTGAAAAAGGGTCATGAAAATAACCAACAACAAACATTACAATCACTTTTGAAAATGAATTCGACCCAATTATACCGTTACCAAGGATGTCTAAAATTACACCTGCAAAAAACGAATAAATTATCCCCGGTATTTGCCCTTCTCGAAGAGTTATGTAAATTAAAGCAATTAATACTAGATCTGGTTTTATCTGATTAATAGCAATAAGCTCAATTATCGTCACTTGAATGATGGTTAAAAAAAATAACAATAAAATATTAATCAAAATATCTTTATACATCGATCAATCTTGAAATATAAAAGATGTTTTTATTTTTTCTTCCGTAGTTACAATTACATATCGAATGTTATCTATGTCTACAGTAGGTTCTGCCGTAATGTCAAAAAATAGTAGCCCTTCTGGTAATGCAATACTCTTTACCTTAACTACAGGAATATCTGAAGGAAAAATAGTAGAAAAATCAGAAGTTAAAAATACGTCTCCTATCTGAACATCAGCGGATTTATTAACGTTATAAACTTTAAATTTCTGTCCATCCCAAGCAAGGATACCTAAAGTATTATTTCTTAAGGAGCGAACACTGATTCTGACGGAAGTATTATTTATTAAACTAACTATCGAGTGATTTTTTTGAACTTCTGTAACTTTACCTAATAATCCATTGTATCCTAAAACAGTAGAATTTAAGTTAATTCCATTTTCATAACCTTTATCAATTACAATTTTATTACCAGTTGCATCATACATTTTAACTAAAACTTTACTCAAAACGAAGCTAGGTGGATTCTGTTCTATAAAATTAAGAAGTTTTTTTAGTTCATCATTTTCAAGTTTATATTTTATAAGCATTTGGTTTCGGATTAGAAGCTCTGCATTTTCTCGTGAAAGTTTTTCGTTATCTGATTTAACGTGAAAAATTTCATCCAGAGGAGAGAAAAACGATTTAGTAACAGAAAGTAAAACCAGGGAAAATTTTCTAATAGGTTTGATTGAACTTGACTCGTTTATACTTATAAGTAAAAGAGAAGCTATTATTAGAAGTGCAAGTATTATATATTGCCTATATAAATTTATGAAGCGAACAATCCAAAATATCATTTTAATATCTTCTACTTCGCATTAAAACTTTTTCGTACTTATCAAAATTTTCGAGGACTTTTCCAACTCCTCGAACAACTGCTGTTAAAGGGTCATCAACAACGTGAACAGGTAAGTTTGTTTCTAACCTGATTTTTTCATCCAGTCCCTTAAGTAACGCACCTCCACCAGTTAACATTATTCCCCTATCTAAAATATCTGCACTTAATTCCGGGGGGATATTTTCTAAAGTAACTTTAATCGCTTCAATTACCTGATTAATTGGTTCTTTAAGAGCTTCACGAATTTCCTCTGAACTCACTTCACAAGATGTTGGAATACCTTGAATCAAATCCCGCCCTTTCACTTGTAATATAATTTCTTCTTTTAATGGAACGGCAGAACCAACTTGTATCTTAATTATTTCGGCAGTTCTTTCACCTATTAGTATGTTATAATTTTTCTTGAAAAACTGCTGAATGGAATTATTCATTTCATCGCCAGCAATTCGTATAGATTCGTCAACAACTATACCTGAAAGTGCAATGACGGCAATTTCAGTAGTACCTCCACCTATATCTATTATCATATTACCAACAGGTGATTCAACATCACAACCGATGCCTATAGCAGCGGCCATGGGCTCACTTATTAAATGAACTTCTTTCGCCCCAGCATGTTCAGCTGAATCACGCACAGCTCTTTTCTCAACTTCAGTAATACCAGTGGGTACGGCAATAATAATTCTTCTGCTTGGCAATAAACTACCTTTGCTCATTTTAATAAACGTTTTCAACATACCCTCGGCGATCTCAAAATCTGCTATTACGCCATCTCTCAAAGGTCTGCTAACTTTGATATCTCTATGCTCGCGACCTTGAATTTCTTTTGCTTGATTTCCAACGGCGATAATTTTTTTTGTATTCTTATCAAAAGCCACAATAGATGGTTCATTTAATACTATTCCTTTTCCCCTTATATAAATCAAAGTATTTGCAGTCCCAAGATCAATTGCAATATCCGATGAAAATAAATTGAAAAGTCCCATTACTCACCCTTAATGTTTGAAGTGTCTAATATTTGTAAAAGCCATTTTTATTTTATTTTTATTAACGAAATCTTTTATCTCGTTATCTCTTATCGAACCACCAGGTTGAATGATAGCTTTAATCCCTTCTTTAGCTGCTAGCTCGATACCATCATAAAAAGGAAAAAAACCGTCAGAAGCCATCACTGCGTCTTTCAGGTTGTGATTAAATTGTTTGGCTCTAAAAATTGCAAATCTTACTGAATCAACCCGAGATGTTTGCCCACCACAAATTCCAATTGTTTTTCTTCCTTTCGCAATTACAATGGAATTTGATTTAACATGCTTTGATACCTTAAAGGCAAATTTCATATCATCTAACTCCTTATCATCTGGAATGGAATCACTAACAATTTGGATTTTGTCATCAACAATGCTAACCAAATCTTTAGTTTGAACTACAACTCCACCAGTGATTGACCTGAATTCTTTAGTGTATCTATTTTGCCAATGTTTAATTTTATCAATTGAATAAATAACTAATCTTCTATCTTTTTTAATCTTCAAAATACTTAGAACAGAGTCAGAGATTTCAGGTAGTAAAATTAACTCAAGAAATATTTCATTTAGTTTTTTTGCAGTATCTTCATCAATTGGTTTGTTGAAAGCGACAATTCCGCCAAATGCAGAAACAGGATCACATTTAAGAGCTTTCTCATAAGCTTCAAATGTTGAATTGCCAAGTGCAACACCACAGGGAGAGTTATGTTTAATTATTGCACAAGCAATCTCATCAAATTCAAGTACCACATCCATTGCAGATGTAATATCAAGAATATTATTGTACGAAAGTTCTTTGCCATGGATACAATTAAAGATTGATTCGAATTCGCCATAAAGCCACCCAAACTGATGGGGATTTTCACCATATCGTAACGTTTTTTCCAGATTAAGACTCAGGTTGAAAAAATTATCTTTATTGAAATAGTTAGAAATCTCAATATCATACTTCGTTAATTTTTGAAAAGCCTTTTCTGCAAATTTTCTTCTTGTATTTAGTGTAACAAAGCCGTTATTGAAATTTAGTTCCTCAATTAGCACATCATATTGCCCTGGTTCTGTGACTACAATAACAGAATTAAAGTTCTTTGCTGCTGAACGAACTAAAGTTGGTCCTCCAATGTCTATATTTTCTATAATATCTAATTCAGAAATATTTTTTTGCTCAACAACTTTTTCAAATGGATAAAAATTTACAACAACCAGGTCGATCGGATTTAAATTCATTTCTTGCAATTGCTTCAGGTGATTTTCGTTTCCTTTATCTGCAAGAATTGATGCGTGTATGGAGGGATGTAATGTTTTAACTCTACCATCAAGAATAGAAACGATCCCTGTTAACTCTTCTGTTGAATTAACTATAAATCCATTATTCTTTAAGAAATTATAAGTGCCTCCCGATGCATAAATTGTAATCCCAAAATTTCTTAATTCCTTAACAAAAGAAAGTAAATTTGTTTTATCATAAACACTTATTAAAGCTCGCTCAATTCTTAATAAATTCATCTTAATTATTCGGATAATATTATTTCTTTGTCAATTATTTTTTGAATAACATAAGGGTAAAGTTCGTGTTCGTATTTCAAGATTTTTTCAGCAATTTCCTCTGGTGATTTACAATCACTTATATCAACTTCTTTTTGGAATATAATTTTACCTTCATCATATTTTTCATTAACCAAGTGCACTGTTACTCCCGAAATCTTTTCACCTGCTTGAAATACCGATCGATGAACGTTCATACCATACATACCTTGTCCACCGTGCTTCGGTAGTAGAGCTGGATGAATATTTATAATTTTATTTCTACAAATTTTTAAGATTGACTCGGGAATTAATTTCATGTAACCTGCTAATACAATCAGATCAGGCATATATTGATCCAAAACATCTATCAAAGAATTCACAAAATTATCTTTGTGAAAATTTTTTTCACTTAGATGAATGGCCGGAATATTATTATTTCTTGCAATCTCTAATGCAAAAGCCTTAGAATTATTACTTAGAACAAAACAAATCTCACAGTTCAATTTCTTGTGAGATATTGCATCAATTATTGCCTGCAAATTAGAACCTCTACCTGAAGCAAAAACAGCAATTCTGAATTTCCTATCATTCATTTCATCAAAAGCAATTTAGTCATTCATTAAAATTTTATCAATTTATCAAGAATTTTTAAATAAATTAAGGGTTCGTATTGTAAGCAATAAGGTTTCTGGCAACAGATTTCAAATAATTTTCAAATTCAAAACCTTTTAATTCTTGAAGTTCTTTCCAATATTTTTTAGCTGAAGTTGTATTTCCACTTTTTAATTCAATCACCCCAAGATATAAGTATGAAAAACCTTTTATCCACAAATCGTGGGTTTCATTAATTTTGATAAGTTCAATAAAATGTTTTTTAGCTTCATTTAGCCTATTCAATTTATAATTTGAGAGGGCTGAATAATATTTTATTAAATTTGAATGTTCCTTAAGATTCAATTGTTGAAGTTCATTTAATTCTTCTAATGCTTTTAAGTATTTACCAGATTTAATCAAGTTATAAGTACGAAAGATTTTAACTAGACTTGTATCATAACTTTTTAAGATAACGTTTGCAGAAAATTTTTTATATAACTTATCCTCATCTATTGTCACCTTTTGATTAGAATTCATTGCAAAAATTTTTTTACTTGCCTCCACATTTGCTGTGAAAAATTCACTTACTCCAAGTCGAAAATTTGCTGTTGTCTTATAATTTTTTTGTTCTTCAAGTTCAATAAATTTTTTATAGTAATATTTTGCTTTTAGGAATTCATTCTGGTAGTAATAACTATCACCTAAAATAAATAAGGAAAAATTTTTTAAAGACTGAATTTTAAATTTCTTATTAGAAACTAATTGTTCAAGAATTTTTGCTGCCTCATTTGGCAAATCCGCTTTGAGAAATTCTGCAGCAAGTGAATATGAGAAAAGTTCATTATCTGGATACTTTTGATATAAGTCAATTAATAAATCTTTTGCTTTCAAATTTTCCAGTAAGAATGAAGAATAAAATTGAGATAAAAAATACATTGCCTCAATTTTTGAATAAGTGCCTCTTTCCGTTACAAGCTTTAAATCGTTTATACCTTGTTTGAGATTACCAGATAATCCTAGAGTACTTAACACTGTTCTTACGGTAGATGGCACTTGTGTTAAAAGAAAGTTGAAAATTCCCCTCCAAAGATAAGCGTCATAATAATCAGATTTTTTGGAAATCAATTTTTCAGCCCAACTTAATGATTTGTTAGCAGAAAATACCCCATTTAAATAATTTCTTGTCATTAAATCCATAATGGATCGATATCCATAAATGGTAGCCAAAATATAATAAGCATCATAATCTTTCTCATTGGTATGAATTCTCTTTTTTGCTTTATCAAGTATTTCGTCAAAAAGAGTTTTGAATTTTTCAAAATCATCTTGACTTCTATCGCCTACGTATTTCCATACATAGAGTTTTAAAGTAAAAAGTTCAGGTTTTAAATCATGTTTATTTTCTATTCTTAATTTATTTAGCGCGATTTCTGCTTTTTCAAATTCAAAATTGAAAAGTAAATCTATAGCGTTCGCCAACTTTGTTTCAAAACTTGATGTATTTGATTGTGAATATATTTTATCAAATGCCCCAAATAGATTAAGTAAAATTATTAGAAGAATATTCTTAAAGAATGATAATGTCATTAATGCTTCTTTATAATTTTTATAGAGTTTTCTAGTTTGAATTTGTAGGAAGCCTTAACAAACTCACGAAAAAGTGGATGTGCTTTTAATGCTCTTGACTTTAGTTCAGGATGAAATTGGCATCCCAAAAACCATGGGTGATCATTTAATTCTATTATCTCCACTAATTTACCATCTGGAGAGACCCCACTGAATACCATTCCATGTTTTCTTAAAATTTGTTGAAAATTATTATTTACTTCATACCTATGCCTGTGACGTTCGGAAATCAATTCGGTTCCATATGCTCTGTATGCCTTAGTACCAGGTTTAATTTTACATTTATAAGCGCCTAGTCTCATGGTACCACCTAATCCTGTTATTTTTTTTTGTTCCGGCATTAGGTCAATTACATTCTGTTTTGTTTTTTTGAACTCAGTACTATTTGCATGTTTTAATTCACAGACATTTCGTGCAAATTCAATAACTGCACATTGCATTCCAAGACAAATTCCAAAAAATGGGATTTTGTTCTCCCTGGCATATTGAATTGCCTTAATTTTTCCTTCAATTCCCCTTTCGCCGAAACCACCTGGTACCAGTAAACCACAAACATTTTTCATTAAGATATTTGGCTCAAGTGCTTCAAAATCTTCAGCCCGTAACCACTTTATATTAACTTTTAAATTATTTTCCGCACCAGCATGAACGAACGTTTCTAATATACTCTTATATGCATCATGCAACTCCACGTATTTTCCACATATACCAATATTTACCTCATCCTTTGGTTGCCGGATTCTTTCTACAAATTTAATCCAATTTTTTAGTTGCGGTTTTCCTTTTTTCAACTCTAACTTCGTTAGAACTAGTTCATCTAATTTTTCTTTTTGTAAAATCAAGGGAACTTCGTAGATGGAGAACGTATCAGGTGCAGATATTACCTCGTTAGGTTGAACGTTACAGAAAAGAGCTATTTTCGATTTTATTTCATTTGGTAGTTTTTTCTCTGAACGACAGATAATGATATCAGGTTGGACACCTAACTCGAGTAAGTTCTTAACTGAATGTTGCGTCGGTTTAGTTTTCAACTCACCAGAAGCTTGAATGAACGGAACAAGAGTAACATGAATACAAATTGCATTTTTCCTCCCTAACGATAGCATCAACTGTCGCATTGCTTCAATGAATGGTTGGCTTTCAATATCACCAACTGTCCCCCCAATCTCGGTCATAACGATATCATATTCACCTGTATTTCCAAGAAAAGTAATTCGTCGTTTTATCTCATCAGTAATATGAGGAATAACCTGAACTGTAGAACCTAAATATTCTCCTCGCCTTTCTTTACTTATAACCTCGAAATATATCTGACCCGCAGTAGTATTATTATATTTACTTGTGTTAATATCAAGAAACCTTTCATAATGTCCTAGATCCAAGTCGGTTTCAGCACCATCATCAGTAACATAAACTTCTCCATGTTGAAACGGACTCATTGTTCCTGGATCAACATTTATATAAGGGTCAAATTTTTGAATCGTAACTTTATATCCACGAGATTTTAGTAGCAATCCAAGAGACGCTGCTGATATTCCTTTGCCTAATGACGAAACAACACCTCCCGTTATGAAAATATATTTTACGTTGTTCTTGGTCATAAATTATTGCGAAAATAAGTTATTTGAGGAAATTTAAGAAAAATAAAAAATGTCACTCAAACTATGATAAGTTGAGTGACATTTTGTAATTACGATCGATTCATTATTTATTATGAAGCTTGTTGAGTTACGAAATTTTTAATCCACTCCGTAGTGACTGATTTAGGTCTGATTATAGGT
>CAKZPH010000087.1 GCA_937138605.1 uncultured Ignavibacteriales bacterium | reverse complement strand
GGATGTTATAAATTTTTACATTTTTAATAATCGGTTTCTTTATGAAGTCGATTTTATAAACTGGACTATCATTTTCATCTAAACGCAATACTTGTATATCTTCCAATTCAGATTCACACAAAGCATAAAGCTCCTCAAAAAAAATCTTACTATCAAATTTTGAATCACACTCTTCTGATTTAATAAGTTCATTTAATCTTTCAACTTCTGTTGAAATAAATTCCTCATTTTCCAGAACGTACGAGCTCAAATTCTCTAAAAATTTTGTTCTTATAAATTTTTTTATAATTGGCGCAATTGTAATTGCTGCATCGTATCCGTTGTTTATCAGTGAATCTAGACCAGTAAAATCAGTTGCAGAATGATTTAACTCGGGACTAATAACAAAATCTGCTTCTTGCAAATCCATTTGTTCAATTTTTTTCAGCGGAATGCTCACAACTTGATCTGCAAGATACCAAGGAAGTTTTAATTCTTCTGCTGTTCGCAAAGGACTTGTTGTATTTATTGCAATGATTATATCTGCACCTAATTCTCTTGCAATTCTAACCGGTATATTTGCCACCAATCCACCATCTGCCAGCAGAAAAGAATCACGTGGAATCGGAGAGAGTAAAAACGATACACTTGAACTTGCTCTCATTGCCTCACCTAAATCACCATCTTGAATAATTACTGGTTTACCAGAAATCAAGTCAGTACAAACTATTCTCAGTGGATACAAAAGCTCATTAAAACTTTTTCGATGGTGAATGGGTGCATTAATAATCAATTGATTTAAAAAATTAGTGAAACTTTGCCCAGAACTTACTGCCGTTGGAATTACAGGATTTAATCCTTTAAGCTGAAGAGTAAGTATGCTTCTATCTTCAGTAATTTTTTGATCGACATATAGAGAGGTTCTTTTGGTTCTGGCGGTTAATGATACGATACTTTCCCATTCTGTATTCCTCACTAATGAATCCAATTGTTCAATAGAATATCCACTTGCTAAAAGTCCACCAACAATGCTACCAAAACTTGTTCCAATTATTAAATCAGGATAAATTTTATGTTCAAATAATGCTTTGATGACTCCAATTTGTGCCGTTCCTCTTGCTCCACCACCAGATAATACAAATGCAACTTTAGGTTTTTCAATTGGAACCTTTCTGATCATCGAGAAGGGTATGGGTTCGAAACGGAATTGAGTTTTAAAAACTACTTTAGGATTCGTCTGAGCAAAGAGTAAAATAGTCGAAAAGAGAACAAAAAATGTTAATAAAATCCGAGTCATTTTTATTAAAGTTTACCTTTAGCAAGCCTTTTTCTTCTTTCTTTCGCATTTTGTTCAGCTTGTTCCATTAATCGTTGCATGAAGCCTTTCTTAGCCTTTCGATCTACTGGCTTTAATTCAATTTTAGGAGAAAACTTATTGTAATAAAATTGTTGTACTATTGAAAAAAGATTGAACATAAAATAATATAAATTCAATCCCGCTGGAAAACTATTAAATAACAACGTAAAAAGAATTGGCATCAGATAGATCATTGCTTTCTGTCTTGGGTCAGTTACACTCATTTTTTGCTGGATAAACATAGTAATACCAAGCAAAAGCGCTAATCCACTTAATTCATCAATTCCGAAAATTGGTAGTCGGAATGGTAAATGAAGAATGGTATCCGGTATAGATAGATCAGTTATCCAGAGCACAAATGGTTGTTGTCTTAATTCAATCGTCGCACGGAATAAACCATACAGGGCGATTAATATGGGCATTTGAAGTAGAATTGGTAGACATCCACCCGCCGGATTAATACCATAAGTTTGATATAATTTCATTATCTCTTGATTCATCTTTTGTGGATTATCTTTGTATTTTTCACGAATTTCATTCATCATAGGTTGTAGAAGTTGCATTTTCTTCATCGCATTCATGCTTTGTTTTGTCAATGGATGAAGAAGAATTTTTATAATCAACGAAAATATGATAATGACTACTCCATAATTTGAAATGAAGGAATGTAAAAATTTAAGAAGCGGAAGCATCAAATATTCTGCAATCGGCCGAATAATAAAAGTCAAACCTAGAAAAGAACCAAAATCAACAATAGCGGTCATCGTTGGGTGATGTTTTTGAAGAGTCTGATATTCGATTGGTCCAAAATATAAATTAAATCTATCCTTTTCCTTAGCAGGATTATTCAAATTCTTACTAATTGTTATAGAATATTTATCATACGCTCCACCATTAGGAAAGAAAAACTTACGACCTTCCAAGAAAATCATTCCATCTGCATCTTGTTCGAGTGGTAAAATGGAAATTGAGAAATACTTGTTTCTCATTGATACCCAGTCAAATACTCCTCCTACTCGTTTTTCTAATTTTTCACCTCCACCAGTAACATCAAAATGAAAAACTTCTTTAGCTGCGTAGTAATCAATTCTGGCAAAGGAAGCCTCATCAAAAGAATTTTTTTCACAGAAACGTATCCCATTTTCCCAGTTCAAATTGTATTTATAATTAGAGATCACTTTATCCATACCAACAAATTCAATATCGGCTTTTATGAAATATTTATCTTTGTAAAACGTATAAGTCTTTATAATGTAAGAAGTATCAGAAATTTTTAATTTGAATGGTAAGCTCAAGGAATCTGAATTTTGTACATTGAATGATGTCCCGGAAAAATCTGGTGTAAAATCAAAATAACCAGTATTTATCAACTTACCATCACGGGTAATGAAAGATAAAATAAAATCACCACCTTCTTTTGTATTAATTAACTGAACTAATCCACCATACCATTCTTTATACTTTTTTAAGAATAAACGATTGAACTTACCACCAGAAGAATTAATTTCAACCTTAAGAAGTGGAGTCTCCACATAAACTATTTTGTTTTTGCCTAAGGGCACATTTTTGAAGAAAACGCCTAAAGTATCGATTTCAAAATTTGATTTTCTTTCGTCGAATTTGGTTTCTTTCTTGGCAATAGTATCTGATTCCACTAGTGTCGAATCTTTCTGTGCCTGAGTCATTCGAGAAGGGTCAGGTGAGTTATACCATAACCATAACATTAGGACAAGTCCAATTAATAAAAACGCTAATACAGTATTCCTATCCATAATTACACCTTCTATTTTAGTGGGTCATATCCGCCTTTGTTAAATGGATTACACCTTAAAATTCGCCATATCGATTTAAGAAATCCCTCAACGACACCATACTTTTCGAACGCTTCAATAGAGTATTGTGAGCAACTGGGATAAAATCTACAAGACGGTGGAAATATTGGCGATATAAACTTTTGATAAAATTTTATTAGATAAATAAAAACAAATTTCATAATGATTCAATTTCCTTTTTAATGTTCTCGAAAAGCTCAACTATATCCTTCTCAAAATTTTTAAGACTTATTTTTTTATGAGTAGATTCATTTAGTTTATAAGAAAAGATAATAAATGAAAGTGACTTTTTCTTTTGAACTAAAATCTCTTTCAAAGGAAGTTTATTAAGTCGGTATATTTCCCTTAAAATCCTCTTTACTCTATTTCTCCAGACAGCTTTTCCACTTTTACGATTTATTGCAAATGCAACTTTTATATTCGATTCAAACTGTGGGTCCCCTTTGAAATCCTCAATTAAATAAGAACATCTAAAAAGTTGATTGATGGAAGATAATTTCTTTCCAATAATAAAAGTTTTTTCAAATTGTTTACGAGACTTAATTCTTTCACTTTTGGGAAATCGGAATTTTTGCAATTTATTTTATTTTTCGTCACTTACCGTTAATTTTTTTCGTCCTTTGGCTCTTCTTCTTTGAATTACTGCTCTACCATCTTTTGATTTCATTCTAGCTCGAAATCCATGAGTCCGTCGTCGTTTTACATTACTCGGTTGAAAAGTTCTTTTCATTAAATACCCTTACTTTTATTCTTAATTATACAAAAATAAAAATATTTCGAGTTTATAAAAAATTGGTAATTGAACCATACTCTACTTAAGTTTTACTACTAATCCGTTAACAATGCAATATTTAACAATACCTTTCTCATCTCTTAGCAATAAATTTGCAGAATGATTTAACAATTTTCGAGGTTCACGTACAGGTAATTTCGTTGTTGATATCATTCTATCCAAAAGTGAATTTTCTTCAATTTCATTAAATCTTCCCTGATATATAATGCATGTATATCCACTTTGTAACAACTTTTTCAGATTCAGTTTCTTTAATTGAGAGTATCGCGTGAGAACTCTCTCATAAATCTTACCTAATTCCAATGTCAAATAATTACCATCGAGAGTATCAAAAGCAAAATGAGTCGAAAGATCACCTAAATCAGTTATTGTATAATGATTTATGTAACGTTTACGTAGTATATCATATTTTTCACTAGCTGAAATACCTAAATCAATCAAGTAAGTTTTTCCTTCCCGTTCGATTTTACAATTTTTAATAATCAAATCGAAAAACAATCTCTTATTTTCTGGAATTAAAGTATATTCTTGTTCATCTTTCGATTCATAAATTTTATTTGCTATTCCATAAATGGCACAAACAAAAGAAAGAAAGTTCATTTTTCTAATTTCTTGTTTTTCAGGATCATTAAAATATCCACCTGATTCAATCAAAATGGTACTCGTTCCCCATTTCTGAAAATTATCACCAAACGCACGCGGTTCATATTCATCATCATATCGAGCTACATACTTTCCGTAAAATCTCTCAATTATTTCTTTAATTAATACACAAACTTTAATAGCTCTTAAACGTACATCATTTATTCTTCTTTCCATATCAAACGGCGGAGCAAGCAATGAAATAGCAGCAGGCTTTCCAGTATATCCAACTGAATAATTTGTATACTGATCGTGAAGATTAAATGCAAAGTCGGGTTTTATTTCTTCTTGAAGTTTTTTGAGAATTTTACCTTCAGGTGTTTGAAGTCTCAAAGCATCACGATTAATATCAATTTCTTGATAATTCCTCCTTTCGTATCGTTTCATTCCATCAGGATTTAGAATTGGAACAATGTAAAGGGATATTTTTTCCTTTAATTCTTCTGTAATTGATTTATCTGATGAAAGAAACTTAAGTAGGTCAAGAACTGCCATAGATGCTGTAGGCTCATCACCATGCATCTGTGACCACATTAAAATCTTTACATTACCTTTGCCAAATTTCACTTTGAAAATTGGTTCACCTTTAAACGACTCACCAACTTTCTCTTTACTCAAGTTCCCTGCACTTCTTTCAATTATTTCATCAAGCACTAGGTGATACTCTTTATAATCGAAACGCCTTTTATCAATTCTCTGAACTTTGTAATTATGATAGTTCTGATTTAGTTCTAAAGCTAAATCGAATAAAATTTTTTGTGAGTCTTGAGCATAGATTAAGTTAATTCTCATAAAAGTATACGTGATAAATAATAGTAATTTTTTCATAGTATACAGAATTTTAATTTTGCACAAAATTAATAAAGAAAGGAATCATAATATGGCAACAAAGAAACTAAAAATTGGAGATAAAGCACCTGACTTTAATCTAATAGGTGTGGATGATAAATACTATTCACTAAATTCATTTAACAAAAAACTGCTTTGTATAATTTTCAGCTGTAATCATTGCCCATATGTAAAAGCGTATGAAGATAGAATTATAGCTATTCAAAGCGATTATGAGAAGGAGCTACAAATTGTAGCTATAAATTCAAACGATGATGTGAATTATCCAGAAGATTCTTTTGATGAGATGAAAAAGCGTGCAAAAGAAAAAGGATTTAATTTCGTTTATCTAAGAGATACAGAACAAACGGTAGCTCGCGCATATGACGCGACCCATACACCTGAAATTTTTCTATTTGATTCAGAAAGAAAATTACGATATCATGGTAAAATTGATGACAACTGGCAAAATCCAAATGAAGTTAAAGAACCTTACCTGAGAAATGCTATTGAAGAACTATTAGCCGAAAAAGATGTAACCATCAAAGAGACATATTCAATTGGATGTACTATAAAATGGCGATAAGATAAATTAAAATATGTTCATTTTTCTCAACGATCATGTGATAGCCAGGGTCGTTGAGAAAATTTGTTGTATAGCTTTACTTTTTATTGATTAATGTGCTGATTATATAAACTGGTTAAAATTTAAGTGAAAATCACCCTGCGGTTTGTGTTGTTAAAGAGAAAACCCAAAATTTAAACTGATGAATATTCCACTCAAGTCTTTTCTAAATCGACCTTCTAAATTTTCAACACCATCATTAAAGAATCTAGTAACTTGATATCTAATGGAAAAACCAACCGGATTCTTTCTATCATAACCAAAGTAAGCTCCAACGCCAACGTATCCACCTAATGTGAACTTTGCACGAGCATACTTAAAGCTTTTAAAGAACTCATATTGATATGGTGTTGTTATCACTATTGCAGGACCAATTGCGCTAAAAACATAAGGTCTGAAATTATCAAGGATATCGTCTTTGAAAAGTCTATAACGAATTCCCGAATTTAAAGGGAGTAGAAACACCCGATTCTTTTTACCAACAACAAAAACGTTACCCCAAATATCAACATATTCAAATTCTTGCGCATCTTTAGATTCGGTAAACATTATGTCGAAGAATAAAGAAATTGTTGTCGTAATTTCTTTATTTAAACTCAAACCTACTCCAAGCCCACCTTCTGAAAAATGTAGATCAAAATAACCATTCGTATAAAGTTTTTCCTGAGCCTGAAGACTTAATAAAAAAGCACCCAGTAAAATAATTACAAGTGAAGAATTTTTTAACATTTTAGCTCCATAAATCATTTAAGTTACATTTAACTTAACTCATTAGTTCACAACTTTCAATAACATAAATTTCAGATATCTTGTTTCGGGCATTTTAGGATTAACAGGATGATCGTATGACGCACCTGATGTCTTAATAATTAGAAATTCTCTCTTAGCCTTTAACGCAGCACTTATGATAATTTCAAGGAATGAACTATCATCAATGTGATGTGAACAAGAAGAAGTAGCAATGTAACCACCTTCTCGAATTAAATTAAATGCATGATTGTTCGCTACAAAATAACCTTTTTTTGCTTGTGGTACATTTTTCTTCGTTTTAGTAAAAGATGGTGGATCTAAGTTAATCACATCGAAGATTCGCATTGAACTTTTTAGTCCTTTCAAATAATTGAATGCGTCGTCATTGATTATCTCAACTTTACTTGGATCAAGATTGTTTAAATCAATGTTCTCTCGAAAACGATTCAGTGAATTTTCTGAGATATCAATTGAAGTTACTTTTTTCGCCCCACCATATAAAGCAGCAAGAGAGAATCCACCTTCATTGCAGAATATATCGAGTACTTCCGCATCTTTCGAAATTTTTATTAACTCATGACGGTTATCAGATTGATCAAGATAAATTCCAGTCTTCTGCCCTTCCAGTAAATCCACTGTCATTTTGAGTTTGCCATCAAATATTACTTCCTTGTGGTTATCACCATAAATTAATTTTTTATAACGTGGTAGTCCTTCAAGTTCGCGAGCTGTTGTATCGTTCCGCAATACTATATTCTGAGCCCCATGTTCCTTAATCAGTATGCTTGTAATTATCTCAAGGTAATTTTCTATTCCAGCGGAATTTAATTGGATAGAATAACTATCATTATATTTATCGATGATTAATCCAGGTAAAAAATCGCTCTCGCTGTGAACCATACGATATGCGGTTTTATCGCTCATTAATTTCTCTCTCATTTCTCTGGCAATTCTTATGCGATTACAAAAAAATTCTCTATTAATGGGTAATTTTTTCCTTGTTAAAATTCTAACTGTTACAAGCGTTTTGGGATTATAAAAACCTGTTCCTATGAATTCATTATTTGAAGATACAACATCAACTAAACATCCCATTGGAATTGTATTATCTACTTTTTCTAATTCATTACTGTATATCCACAGATGCCCCAATTTTACCCTTTTTTCATTTCCTTTTTTGAGTTTCAGGAATGGGTTGTCCATAATTCCTGTTCTCCTTTTTAAGTTAAACTTCACTTATATTGAATTAATAATAATCAGTATCTTTTGGTTAAGATACCTGAGACTCAGGAATAAACTATTATCTAGCTTTACAAAATTAACCATAATACAAATTTGATTGAAACTTTGCTTTATTCGCTATTAAAGCATATTCAAACAATAAAAAGAAAAATCTATTTTTGAATTTTGATAAGAAAACCATCAAAAATGAGTGTAAAAAATGCCTGTTAATTTAGAAATAAAAGTCCCAATCCAAAATCCAAGCAAACTTAAAACCTTAGTTAAAAAAATTGGTGGAAAGCTAATTTATTCATGCAAACAAGTAGATGTGTATTATAAAGTTAAAAGTGGAAGGTTAAAAGTAAGAGATTCTAAAGGGGAAAAATCAATTATCTTTTACAACAGGATTGAAGATGGCAATGAAAGATGGTCTGACTATGAAGTCATTAAAGTGGAAAATCCTAAAAATTGGATTAAGTTTTTCGATAACTTTCTTGATAGATTAATTATTGTAGACAAATATAGAACATTATATCACCTGAAAAATACCAGAATCCATTTTGATAAAGTAAAAAATTTAGGATATTTTATTGAACTTGAAACGAAAATTGTTAAAACCAAGACAGAAGCGAGAAAAGAATTTAATGAAATTTGCAAGATGCTTGAAATCGATTTTAATAAACAAATACAAAAATCTTATTCTGATATCTTATTAAAACAAGACTAGGCATGTACATTTATTATAAAAAACATCCCAGAACCGACCTCGAACAAGAAATTGTTAAAAGAATAGAATTAAAAAAATTTAATTCATTCATATACATCGTTCCGACAAGAAGAAAGGTAAGATTCCTTACTCGCGAACTTCTTGAATTGACACCCAATAAAACAATTCCACAACTTAATATTTTTACTATTGGCGATTTAGCAGTTAAAATTTTTCAAGAAGTTTTAGAAAGCTGGAACCCTATTACAACTTCAATTCAATACTTTCTCATAAAAAAAATTATAAGTGAATCGACATTAACCTATTTCCAAACGAAAGGTAAATACATTCATAATGGAGTAATAGAATTAATTATTTCTGTCATTTCACGGTTAAAGGAACTTGGTATTTCGGAAGAAGATTTCAAACAACAAATTGAAAACATCGAAACGAGAAAGAAACCTAAATTACAAGATATAAGCCACATTTACTCAGAATATCAAAAGTTGCTAAGAAGACTTCTTTTATATGACTTAGGTGAAATTTATTTAATAATCAACAAATACAATCAAGATGATTTCAATAAAATTTTCCTAAATATTTTTCCAGCCGTCAATTTTCTCCTCATTTCAGGTTTTAATGAGTTTACTCAACCAGAACTTGATTTAATTGAAAAACTTTCAACGGTAGCTAACTTAGATGTTAATGTTACTTTAGACTTCAACAAAGTAAATCCTGAAATATTTGAAAACTTACAAAAGACTCATCAGAGATTAATCGAACTCGAATTTAAATATATAGACGAAGATCATTCGAAAACAAATTCACATTTTACAGAAAATGTGAAAAAAAATCTTTTTCAGAATTCACGTGAGCATAAGTTATTTGTTGAAAATGTTTACTGCATTTCAGCTATCGATAGGCGTGATGAAATTGAAACTATTGCTCGTATAATTAAAAACAAAATTTTTCATACCCCGGAAATAGACTTAAGTAAAATTTGTATAGCTATTAATGACATAAATAAATACTCAAACCTGATCAGAGAAATTTTCTTCAGTTACGGCATTCCTGTTAACATTACTGATAGATTCTATCTAAAAAACTCCCCTGTCATTATTTCTATAATCTCAATTTTACAGTTAATTAACTCTGATTTTTTTTACAAAGATTTGTTTAATGTTTTAAGTTCACCGTATCTAGACTTCGGAAATATTGATACAAATAATCTACGACGAACTCTCGAGGAACTTAAAATAACCCGTGGATACGATAAGATCTTTAAAGCAATTGAGTTGAAGATTCAGTACTATGAGAATATTGATTTTGAAGAAGAACTTGAGAAAAAGATATTGAAAATTGAGTTGCTTAAAAAATCCAAGAATGATCTCGAATCAGTTTATAAATTGCTTGAACCTTTATGCGTAAAACAAAAACCAAAAAGTTTTGTATATGCTCTCAGAAACTTAATCATTAAACTTCGCATTTCTGAAAAAGTATTTGAAACTAAACTGGCGTTAAGTGAAAAAATCAACATCGAAGCCTACGAAAAAGAAATTAAAGCTCTAAAACTTTTCGATAAGATTCTCGATGAATTAATTTATTCTTTTGAAAAATTAGAGGAAGACAAAAATTTTGATTTGAATTTTTATTATGATTTCATTACCGCTGCAATATCAGGAAGCCGATATAATATCAAAGAAAGATGGGGATGCGGTGTGCTTGTTACTTCCCCTGATGAAATTCGCGGACTTAAATTTGACACTCTTTTTATAAGCGGACTTAATAACGGCTCATTTCCCACTGTATACACACCCTTAATTTTTCTCCAAGAAAATTACATCAGAAACGAAAGACAACATCTCCTTGAAGAAAGATATCTTTTCTATCAAGCACTCTGCGCATTTGAAAAAGAATTATATTTAACCTTTGCTTCTCAAGATGAACGAAGAGAACTAATTCCCTCCGATTTTTTAATTGAATTAAAGAATCTTTTCGATATAAAAGAATTTGAAAAAGAATACTTAAATGAATTCATTTTTTCTACAAACGATCTAATAAAACTTATGCATCAATATAAATTTGAACAAATTGAAATAAAGACTCAAAAAATTAAGGAAAAGCTTCTTCGTTCTAATGAAATTAACATACGAATGTTAAAAAGAATTAAAAATAATATTCAAAAAGATAGCGAGTTTTGTGGAGTCATTAAAGACGATTTTCTTATTAAAAATTTCGAACGAATTATTAACGGAAAAACTTTTACAATTTCTGAAATTGAGGATTATGCAAAATGTCCGTTTTTATATCTAATGAAAAATACTTACAACTTAGAAATTGAAAAAGAGATTGAAGTAGATTTAGACAAAAGAGAATTTGGAATTTTAATTCACAATATTCTGCATCATTTCCATAAAAAATTTATTATTGAGGATAGAAATTTTTATGTCGATATAAAAAATAATCCAACTTCACTCCTGAAAGAATTAGAGGAAATTTCTAAAGCAGAGTTTGAAAAAATTCAAAACTTCAGTCCTTTTCTCTTTTTAATTGAATCAAAAATTTTTGGATCAGCAGAAGAAAGCTCATTACTGGAAAACTATTTAAAACTTGAAGAAAGAGAATCTTCATTTTGTTATAAACCATATATTTTCGAAGTGATGTTAGAAACCTCAATTGAATACAATAATAAAACTGTAAAAATAAAAGGGAAAATTGATCGAATAGATTTAGACAAATCAAATAAATTAATCCGAATTATTGACTATAAAACTGGAAAAAATCTGCCGACTAAGTACCACTATGAGAATAAAATAACTTTCCAGTTGCCTCTTTATTGTAAACTCATTGAAAGCGCGGAACTTCACCTTCCTTCAGACTTTTCAGTTGAAAATGCTCACTTTTTTCACTTGTATGCTGATCTTAAGGAACAGTGTAAAAACATTTCACTTAGAGATGAGTTTTTAAAATATTATTCAAGTGATTTTGATAAAGCCATGAATATCATCCTTGAAGAATTATTTAGAATAATAGAAGAAATGAAAAATGGAATGTTTTATTTAACTCAAAAACCGAAGTCAGAAAAAGAAATATGTAAGAATTGTAATTATAAATCCATTTGCAGAGTTGATTGGATTGAGAAGATGCCTCAACAAATTTTAGATGAAGATGAGCAATTTCAGTAAAATCATTTTTTGACAATAGTTAGTATAGTTTTTGAGCCTTTTCGTGAAAGAGTTATAGATAGATCTTGCAAACCACGCCAATTAAGTAGAGTCATTCCACCGATTTGAGTCTTTGAGAAATTATCTGTAAACTTTTTTGTTAAAATTATTTGTAACAGATTGAACAATTCAATTGCGTCTTTTTCATTTTCATCTTTATTCTGAACAATTTTCCCTTTTTGATTTCCATCATCAAAAAGATATCCAATTCTTAACTGAATTTTTTCAAACGTTTCAGTATAAACCAAACTTTTAAAATTTAAGATTGTTGATTGCTCAACATTCTTATCTTTTAATTTACCTCTGGCTTGTTCAAATGTCGATTTGATTGGTTCATCAATAAAGTTCTCAATAGAAAATTGAGCACGAAGCTCCACTAACAAGAATACTATTATTAAAATGACAATTGATTTTAACATAACTTTAGCTCTTTTGTTTAATTTAACTTACGCTGAATTTTTACGTTCCATAAAATGAGATTCATTTTTCGGTTGAACTGATGATAAATTTTTCATTCATCTGCAATTTATTTCCTGAAAGAACCTTATAAGCTTTTATTCCAAGTAATATAGCAAGGATAAAAAGCAAGAATGAAATTAATGTTAATACGTAATTTTCTTGTTTCATATTTGTGAAAATCAACATACCAAGAGCAGTTAGAGTTACTCCGAACATAAACAACATTGGAATCAACGTGAAGAAATAATTTTTATTAAGATATGCAACCCAGATCGTTAAAGCCAAAAGAGCTAAGGCAGAAAGTAATTGATTTGCACTTCCAAACACAGGCCAGATTGCCATGGATTGTCCACTAACTGTCAAAGCACCACCTATTAAAACAGTTATTCCCGTCGCAAAAAATCTGTTTTGAGCTAATGAAACTTTATTTGAAACGATTTCAGATTTGTTAATTTCAAAAAACTCTTGAAACATGTAACGAGCAAGTCGCGTAGCCGTATCAAGTGATGTTAATGCAAAAGCAGAAACGGCAAGAGCAGAAAAAGTTTGACCAGATTCCAATGAAATACCAAGATATGGTATTGAGTTCAGAAACTTTGCTACTCCATGAGAGAATGCTGGAACAGGTCCCCT
>CAKZPH010000086.1 GCA_937138605.1 uncultured Ignavibacteriales bacterium | reverse complement strand
AAGATTTAATTTCCCACTTGTTTTTCGGATTATTTTTATTGTTTATTAAACATAATTGGATTCAATCATTTTGTCTTAAATAAAATCAAGCAAATCAACTTTAATTGAGTAATAGTAAAAGTAGATCAGGTTGAATGCACAAAATCTATGAAAGAGACTTTTCGTTAAATTATCTTTCATTTTTAATCTTTCAGTTCATATTTACTTTTAAATCCTTCTGTTTTACCATTCCGCGAAAGGACATAGTCAAAACCTTCTCTTACAGAATAAGCACCGATTTCACCTTTTTTGTTTAGAGCAATGAATGCAGCTTGAAATTTTTCTTTCACGATATTTTTATTTTTTTCAATTAAACGACGAACTGCATATTCACATGCTTCTTGTGGAGAATAACCATCTCTCATTTTTTCCACAATTAAGAACGAGCCTAAAACTCTCATGATAGTTTCTCCAACGCCAGTTGCACCGGCAGCACCTACCTCATTATCAACATAGAGTCCTGCACCAATTATTGGTGAATCTCCAACTCTACCGTGAATTTTCCAGCGTAATCCACTTGTAGTACATGCTCCTGAAATGTTTCCGTATTTATCAATTGCAAGCATGGTAATGGTATCGTGTGAATCACTTCCAATCCAATTATCTTCTTTGCTTAAACCTTCTTTCCATTTAATCCAAGCTTCTCTTGATTTTTCAGTTAGAAGATTTTCCTCTTTAAATCCATAAGCAAGTGCAAATTTCTTAGCACCTTCACCTGCAAGCATGACGTGTTTTGTTTTTTCCATCACCAGACGAGCAACCGAAATAGGATTACGAATATTTTGAAGATAAGCTACAGCTCCAGCTCTACCACGCCAGTCCATTATTGATGCATCTAATGTTACTATTCCATTTTCATCAGGAAGTCCTCCATAACCAACGGAATTATTTTCCGGATCATCTTCGGCAACACGAACTCCTTGTTCAACTGCATCAAGAGAATTTCCCCCTTTTTCTAAAATTTCCCATGCTTTGAGATTTGGTTTTCTATCTCTATCCCATGTTGCAATAACAACAGGTATAGAACTCTCAGTTAGAGGTGAAACAGTTTTTGAAAAAAGTTTTAAATGTGAGAGAACTGGAATTCCTGTACCGAGAAGAGCGGTAAATTTAATAAATTTTCTTCGGGAGATATGGCTCATTTTCACCTCATTGTTTTGTTATCTTATATGTAGTGACTTCCTTTTTATCTTCAAGTTCGATATTTAGTTTTTTTAACTCATCACGAATTTTATCTGAAAGATCGAATCTCTTTTCTGCACGTAGTTTAGCCCGTATATCAATTATTAATTTGATTAAACTATCAACTAATTCCTCTCTTACAGCATACGATTCGGTTAAATCAATTATCCCTAACACTCCACTGGCAAGTTTATCGTAAACTTCCAAGATTTTAATTTGGTTTGACTTGTTAAGTTTATCATGTTTTGAAATAAAAGAATTTACGTCTTTAACAAATTCAAAAATTACAGCCAGCGCTTCAGGTGTGTTAAAATTATTGTCCATAGCTTCTTCAAACTTTCTAAAGTAAGAAGATGTGTCAAATTCTTCTTGTTCAATATCAGAAATAACGGTTGTTTTAAGTTGATGATATGAATTTTTAATTCGGTTGATGGCCTGTTCAGAATTTTTCAAAAGTTCTTCATTGAAATTGAGAGGTGCTGAGTAGAGTGTTTGACAGTAAAGTAAACGTAAAGCTTCGGCAGAATAGTTTTCCAAAATTTCTCGGGCTGTGAAAAAGTTTCCGAGTGACTTTGACATTTTTTGATTATCAATGTTGAGAAAACCGAAGTGAATCCAATAACGAGCAAAAGGCTTTCCCGTCGCACATTCACTTTGAGCGATTTCATTTTCATGGTGAGGAAAAATCAAATCATTACCACCTGCATGAATATCGAAAGTTTCACCTAAATTTTTCATGGACATAACGGAGCATTCAATGTGCCATCCCGGTCTTCCTTTGCCCCATGGACTTTCCCAGTAAGGCTCACCTGATTTTGCTGACTTCCATAGAGCAAAGTCGGCAGGATTTTTTTTCTGTTCGAGTACCTCCACTCTTGCTCCATCTATCAATTCTTCTAATTTTTTGCCTGAGAGTTTTCCGTATTGTTTGTAATTTGTAACATCAAAGAAAACGTCGCCATTCACAGTATATGCATAACCATTTTCAATAAGCTTTTGAATTAATTCAATCATGCCAGAAATATTTTCTGTGGCTCTTGGATAAACATCGGCAGGTTTGATTTTTAATTTTCTTAAATCCTCAAAAAAGGCTTCTGAATATTTTTTTGCCACATCTTGAGGCGAAATTCCATCTGCATTTGCTTTATTGATTATTTTATCATCAATATCTGTCAAATTCATAACAAATTTTACGTCAAATCCTTTATAACGAAAGTATCTATTAATAATATCAATCATTACGAAGGAACGTGCATTCCCGATATGAAAATAATCATAAACAGTGGGACCGCACATATACATTTTAATTTTGCCTTCTTCCAGTGGAATAAATTCTTCAATCCTTTTTGTTAGAGTATTGTAAAATCTTATTGACATTTCTACTTAATTTTTTAATAAAATATACTAATTAAGTCGTGAATTGAAAACTAAAATATAAGCCGGAAAGAAAACTTGATGGCAAAATTCAATCAAATCACAATTCTACTGGATTAATGAACTTTTAAATTCTTTCCAGATGTTTTTGGGTTAAACAAGGACAATAATTATGAAAAGAGTACTTATTGCTATTTCATTCCTAAGTTTAATTTTTTCAACGATCAATACTTATGCACAGGATGCTTCAGGAGAAATAATTGGACAAGTTAGAGAAGCCAACACAAAAATTCCATTAATCGCTGCTAATGTAATAATTATGGAAACTGGTCTGGGCGCTGCCACTGATAAAAATGGTAGCTTTAAAATAAAAAATGTCCCTGCTAATATATATCGTTTAAGAGCTTCAATAATTGGATATAAATCAGTTATTAAAACCGATATAATAGTTCAACCGGGCAAAATTACTCAAGTTGACTTTGAACTAATTCCCGAGACGATTGAGTTTGATAATGTCGTAGTACAAGCAGATTATTTTAGCAGAGATATAATTGAACCAGTGAGTGTGAAAAAATTTTCTTATGAAGAGATCAGGAGAAGTCCTGGAGGATTTGAAGATGTTGTTAGAACGTTGTCGGTTTTACCGGGAGTCGCTCAAGCAGACGCAGGTAGAAATGATTTGATTGTTCGTGGTGGTGCTCCTTCAGAAAATCTTTACATTGTGGATGGATTTGAGGTTCCGAATATTAATCATTTTGGTACTCAGGGCGCAACTGGTGGTCCATTGAGTTACATAAATTTAGATTTTGTTAATGAAACTTCTTTTTCGACAGGCGGTTTCCCTGTTTTGTATGGTGATAAACTATCCTCAGTTTTAAGAATTGATTTACGAAATGGAAGAAATGATAGGCTCGGCGGAAAAGCTACAATATCAGCTACTCAATTTGGATTAAATCTGGAAGGTCCAATAAGTGGAGAAAACTCAAGTTTTGTTTTCTCTGCCAGGAGAAGTTATTTGGATTTTATATTTAAGGCAGCAGGATTTTCATTTGTTCCTGAATACTATGATGTGTTAACAAAAGCCGATTTCAAATTCGAAAATAATTATTCTCTTTCATATTTATTTGTTGGTGCTTTTGATAACGTGAAATGGTTCAATGATACGCCTGACAAGATTTTCAACAATTCAAGAATTCTCGGAAGTGATCAAACACAGTATTTAACAGGAATCTCTTTGAAACGAGTTTATAACAGTGGGTTTCTAAATTTCTCATTAAGTCGAAACTTTACTGACTTCAATACAATTCAAAGAGATACGACACTTAATCCACTTTTCAAGAACATATCAAGAGAGCAAGAAAATACACTTAAATTAGATGTAGTTCATAAGCTCAATTCGAATTTAGAATTCAACACAGGCGCAAGTTTTAAATACATTAAATTTAATGCTGACATTTTGTTTCCATTTTTCGTAACAACATTTGGTGATACTCTATCTATATCCTCACTTAATGAAAAGGATAAGTTCTTTAAGGGATCATCATATGTTAACGTTAATTATAAGTTAATGAAACGATTAATCACTAACATTGGTGCTCGTGTTGATTATTTCGATGCTATAAAAAATAGATTATATGTTAGTCCGCGTTTATCAACGTCATATGCTCTGTCTGCGTTGACTAATTTTAACTTTAGCACCGGAATTTATTATCAAACACCATCTTACATCTGGTTGATTGCTGACGACAAAAATAAGAACTTAAAAGCGATTAAAGTTAGCCAGTACATATTAGGATTTGATCATAGAATAAGAGAAGATGCTTTACTTAAAGTGGAAACATTCATAAAAAATTATTCTAACTATCCAGCAAGTCAATTGAGACCTTACCTTGTTTTAGCAAATACTGGTGCAGGATTTTCTGGTAGCGATGATAACTTTTCTGCATTCGGTCTTGAGCCATTAGTAAGTAAAGGTTCAGGATT
>CAKZPH010000085.1 GCA_937138605.1 uncultured Ignavibacteriales bacterium | reverse complement strand
TTATTAACACATCAAGAAAAGCCTGAGATTAGTCAAAACAATAATATTTCTGAGAATGTTAATCGACAATTGATGAGAAGATTAAAAACTATAGAGTCATTTCAGAGTTTTGTAGCAGCGGAGAATTATTTGAACCTTTACAAAAACTATTTACGATTTAAACCACATAATGACTTCAGAGTAAAGAATAGACTGAAAAATAGAAAATCCCCATTAGAAGTCTGTGGGGTAATAATGAAAACCAAAGAATGGTTAAAAAATTCACAATATTTTTGCTAACTTTATCAAACTTTTTTGGGTAGGCTTCCTAATTTTCATTTTTTGACAAACCCTTTATTTTTCATAAATTTGTTAGCTAAAGATTAAAAAAAACCATTTTATCAGGAGAAATAACATTGAAACTAGAAAAGATAACTCGGTCGGTGAAAGCGGTGGAAGTTGAGAAAAAATGGTACATTGTTGATGCGAAAGATCAAGTTCTGGGCAGACTTGCATCAAAGGTTGCCCGAATTCTCAGAGGTAAGCATAAACCAATCTTTACGCCCCATGTAGATTGCGGAGATTATATAATAGTTATAAATGCAGCTGAAGTTAAAGTTACGGGCAAACGTCAAGATTTAAAAACCTATTTTCATTATTCTGGATACCCAGGTGGAGCAAAATTCCGAACCTTTAAAGAGTATATGCAGAAGCATCCAGAGTTTGTTATTGAACATGCTGTTAAAGGTATGTTACCTAAGGGGAGACTTGGGCGTAGAATCGTAAAGAAGTTAAAAGTTTATGCAGGTGAAAATCACCCACATCAAGCTCAAAGGCCTGAATTATTAACACTATAATTGGGAGTTACTAATGGTTGATAAAATAGCTGTAGGAAGAAGAAAGACATCTGTTGCACGTGTAGTAATTAGACCTGGAAATGGAAAAATCGTTGTAAATGATGTTGATATTAAAAAGTATTTTTTCACTGAATTTTATGTTCTAAAAGCTATGGAGCCTCTTAAAGCTGTTAATGCTTTAGATAAATTTGACTTTTTTGTGAATGTTAAAGGTGGTGGCGTTTCTGGTCAGGTTGGTGCCATATCACTCGGTATTGCAAGAGCCTTGGTTCTTTTTGATGAGAGTTATCGCCCAACTCTTAGACAACTTGGTTTCCTTACGCGAGATCCAAGGATGGTTGAACGAAAGAAATATGGCCAACCAAAAGCTCGTAAGAGATTCCAGTTCTCAAAACGTTAATATTAATGTAAAAAGAGCATACCCGTGGATTTGTTTGAGTGTGTCCTGATTTTTTACAGGATTTCAAACAAAGTTGAAGCGGGTAAAAGTTTAACACAAAATAATTAAGGAGTAATAATTGTGGAAATTGGTTTACAAGAATTGTTAGCCGCTGGTGCTCATTTTGGACACTTGACCCGCCGATGGAATCCTAAAATGAAACCTTTCATTTTCATGGAAAAAAATGGGATTCATATAATTGATCTTAACAAAACCAAAAAATCATTAGCCATTGCTGGTGATGCAATTGAAAAAATTTCCAGTGAAGGAAAAAGAATTTTATTTGTTGGTACAAAACAACAAGCTAAAGATATTGTTAAAAGAGAATCTCTGCGTTGTGGAATGCACTGGGTTAATGAACGTTGGTTAGGTGGAATGCTTACTAATTTTACTACCATCAGAAAATCTATTAAGAGACTTCAAAACATCGAAAAGATGGAGAATGATGGTACTTTCGATAGAATGATAAAGAAAGAAAGGTTAATTTTGACTCGTGAAAAGGAAAAACTTGAGAAAATATTTGAAGGAGTTCGAGAACTAACGAGATTGCCTGGGGCTGTCTTCATTGTAGATACTAAAAAGGAACACATTGCATTGAAAGAGGCAAATCGTCTGGCTATCCCGGTTTTTGCCATTGTTGATACTAATTGTGATCCCGATGGAATCGATTATATAATCCCTGCAAATGATGATTCAGTGAGGACTATTGACTTAATTGTCACTTATATGGCAGATAAAATTATTTCTGGTTTGCAAAAATCAAAAGAAATGCAAGCACAAATTGAATCAGAAGAAGAAGCACAAAAGAAAATTTCAGAAAAATAATATTTAGGAGTGTTATTAAATGGCTATTACTGCAGAATTAGTAAAACAACTTCGTGAAAAAACCGGCGCTGGAATGATGGATTGTAAAAAAGCGCTGGAAGAATCTGGTGGTGACTTTGAAAAAGCTATTGAATATTTGAGAAAAAAAGGTGCAGCTGTGGCAGCTAAAAGAGCGGAAAGAGCTGCAAATGAAGGTGTAATCGTCACGAAAGTGTCAGAAGATAAAAAGATTGCATCTATCACGGAACTTAATTGTGAAACCGATTTTGTTGCAAGAAGTGATGTTTTTGGTGAACTTGTAAATAAAATTTCAGATTTAACATTAAAAGAAGACTACTCTTCTATAGATGAATTGATGAAAGCAAAAATTGATGGTTTAACCGTCGCTGATTTGATTAATGAAGCTGTTGGAAAAATTGGTGAGAAGATTCAACTTTCTAGATTTAGGAAAGTTAAAGTTAATAATGGTGCAATTGTAGATTATATCCATCCAGGTTCGAAGCTCGGAGTTCTAGTTGTGTTTGGTTTCACTAAACCGATCCCTGAAGATTTTTACACACTATCCCGCGATATTGCTATGCAAGTTGCAGCAATGAAACCTATGACAATCACACGTGACCAAATTGATCGTAAGCTAATTGATAAAGAAATCGAAATTTATAAAACTCAAGCAAGGAACGAGGGAAAACCTGAACAAGTTATGGATAAAATTGCTCAAGGAAAATTGGAAAAATTCTTCCAAGAAAATTGTTTAATGGAACAGATATTTGTGAAAGATGGTTCGAAAACTGTAAAAGATTTACTTAATCATTTTAACGAACAAAATAATACAGATGTAAACGTATTAGAATTCATCAGATTTCATTTAGCTGATGAGAATAAATAATGTCAAATTTAGCTTTTAAAAGGATATTACTTAAGTTAAGTGGTGAGGACTTATTAGGTCAACTAAAATTCGGAATTGATCCAGATGTATTAAATAGACTTGCTGACGAAATTATAGAAGTGAAGAATTTGGGAGTTGAAATTGCTATTGTAATTGGTGGTGGTAATATTTTTCGGGGGGTCGCAGGTACAAAATCAGGTTTTGACCAGGTTACCGGTGACCAAATGGGAATGCTTGCAACTCTTATCAATTCTCTTGCTTTGCAAAATGCTCTCGAAAAAAGGAATGTTCAAACAAGACTTCTTTCCGCAATTCGTATTGAAGAAATTGCTGAACCATATATTCGACGTCGTGCTATACGTCATCTTGAAAAAGGCAGGATTATAATCTTGGGAGCAGGTACGGGTCATCCTTATTTTACAACAGATACCGCTGCAGCTTTAAGAGCAATTGAGATTAAAGCTGATGTAATCTTAAAAGGTACCCGTGTTGATGGTATTTATGACTCAGATCCAGAGAAAAATAAAAATGCCGTTAAGTTCACTGAAATCAATTACTTGGATTTTTTGAAGATGAATCTGCGAGTTATGGACTTAACTGCCATTACTTTATGTCAAGAGAATAAAGTCCCAATCGTTGTCTTTAATATGAATGTTTATGGAAATCTTAAGCGACTCGTTTTAGGTGAAAAAATAGGAACCCGTGTAGACCTTGAAGTAATAACCCATTAAAAATTCGAGGTAGATATGTTCAAGCAAGTACTTAAAGATGCGGAAGAAAGGATGAAAAAAACTATCGAAGTGATTCGGCAAGAATTTGCAAAGGTTCGTACGGGCAAAGCAACAACAACATTACTCGATGGAATAAAGGTTGAATATTATGGTGCATTGGTACCACTTAATCAAGTTGCAAATGTTTCGGTTTCCGACATTCATACTTTATTAATTACACCATGGGATAAATCTTCAATTTCCGCAATAGAGAAAGCAATACTTGCTTCTGAATTAGGTTTGAATCCATTAAACGATGGAAATGTTTTACGGATTCCAATTCCAAAATTAACAGAAGAACGACGCAAAGATATTGTAAAGTTATGTAAGAAATTTGCGGAAGAGGGGAGAATCGCTGTAAGAAATATTAGACGAGATGCTAACGAACATCTTAGAAAATTAGAGAAAGAAAAACATCTTTCTGAAGACGATCGAAAACGGGCAGAAGCGGAAGTTCAAAAGTTAACCGATAATTACATCAAAAGAATTGATGAGCTATTGGAACATAAGGAAAAAGAAATAATGGAAGTTTAGTTTCATTAATTTTTGATCGGTTGATTCTCAATTTTCTTTCAGATAACTTGCATTTGAATTTATGATATTAAATTTTGCCCTTCTGAATTCTCTCCAAAAAATTTTTAAGGAAAAAGTATGAGTTTAAGTTATATAGCGAAAAATATTAGTCCTTCCCCTACATTAGCTTTAAACGAAAAAGCTCAAATATTAAAGGAGAAGGGTGAGCCTGTAATTAATTTTAGTGTTGGTGAACCTAAAAGTCGCGCTCCAATTGATGCGATAATTGCGGCAGTACAAAATTTAAATACCGGTGAGGTTAGATATACTCCGCCAGATGGTATCCCGGCCCTGAAAAAAGCAATTATTCGATACACAGAAGAGTTTTATAATAGAAAAGTTGCTCCTGAGAATGTAATTGTTTCAAGTGGTGCTAAGCAATCAATTATGGTAGCTCTTCAAGCCTTTTTGAATCCACAAGAAGAAGTAATTTATCCTGCACCATACTGGGTAAGTTATCCTGAAATGGCAAAGTTGTGTGGTGCCATTGGTGTTCCAGTTTATCCAGAAGATGGTACTTTTTACCCCAGGATACAGGACATAGAGAGGCACGTCGGAAGTTATACAAAGGCAGTGATTATTAATAGTCCTAATAATCCCACAGGTGCAATGTATTCAGAAGAATTTATAGCTGATGTGGTAGATTTTTGTGAAAAGCGCGATTTGTTTTTAATAATGGATGATATTTATCATCGTTTAATTTTTGATGGAAGAAAGCCCATAAATTGCTGGGAATTTGCAAAGAAAAAGGATGAAAATTCTAAACTGATTATAATTAATGGTGTTTCTAAGCAATATGCAATGACGGGATTTCGTATTGGCTGGGCAGTTGCAAATAAAAAGTTAATTGAAGCGATGACAAATATTCAAAGTCATCAAACAGGTGGTCCATCAGTTGTGTTACAATATGCAGCCGTTGGTGCACTTAATGGGATTCAATCCAGTGTTGAAAATTTAAGAGTAACATTAGAAAATAATAGGAATGTATTGGTTGACTTACTGCGTGGATTCGAAGGAGTTCGATTTACAGTACCCGATGGCACATTCTATCTTTTTGCTGATTTCAGTTATTATGAAAAAAGTTCACAAAAACTTTCTCAAATGTTAATAGATAAGGTTTTAGTTTTAACTGTTCCAGGAATTGAATTTGGAATGGAAGGTTATTTACGATTGAGTTTCGCTGGAACAATCAAAGAGATTCAAGAAGGTGTGGAAAGAATTAAGTGGGCGTTAGACCCAAATGCACCGAACGAACTTTACATTGGCGATAGAAAATTAGTTAGGGATTGGACATGAGCAAATATTTAGAATTTGCTACTCCGGCATCAAAAGAAGCGCAAGAATTAGCTTCAGATTTTAGATTAAAACATCAGGGACTCACCTATCTAGATCGTGTCTATTGGAATTTACAGGAAGAAGCTTTATACGAAGAAATAATATTTAGAAATGAAGGAAAGATAGTTAAAGGCGGTCCACTTTTAGTCTCCACTGGAAAACACACAGCTCGTGCGGCGGCTGATAAATTTGTTGTAAAAGAAGAATCGACGGAAAACAAAATATGGTGGGGAATTTATAATAGACCTTATAGCCAAGAAAAATTTAATGCGCTCTTTGCTCGTTTACAAGCATGGGCACAAGGGGAAGAACTTTTCGTTCAAGATGTTTATGCATGTGCAGACCCTGAGTATCGTTTTCCTGTAAGAATTATCACAGAAAAAGCTTGGCACAGTCTTTTCGCAAGAAATATGTTTATTACGATTGACAATAAGGATGAACTTAAAAAATTTGTCCCTGAGTTTACCATTATTAGCGTTCCCGGTTTTAAGGTGGATCCCGTTATTGATGGTACGAGAACTGAAACTGCTATCATTCTAAACTTTGGCGCACGAATGGGTATAATTGCAAATACTCTTTATGCGGGAGAAATTAAAAAATCAGTTTTTACCGTTTTGAATTTTCTTTTAACATATCGCGATGTTTTACCTATGCATTGTTCAGCTAATGTTGGGAAAAAAGGAGATGTTGCTTTATTTTTTGGATTAAGCGGTACAGGAAAAACTACTCTTTCTGCTGATCCTAATCGAAGG
>CAKZPH010000084.1 GCA_937138605.1 uncultured Ignavibacteriales bacterium | reverse complement strand
CCAGAGGAAATTAATAGAGTTTTGACAGATGCAATATCTGATTTTTTATTTGTAACTGAGAAAAGCGGAATGGATAATTTGATTAAGGAGGGTGTGAGTTCTGAAAAGATATTTTTCGTTGGCAATCTGATGATTGATTCATTGATAAGATTTTTACCTTTAATTGATGAGTCGAAGATTTTGAACAGATTGAAAATAAATCCTAAGGAATATTTAGTACTCACTTTACATCATCCTTCGAATGTTGATGACTATGAAAAATAATTCCCTTAACAACATATCTAAATCAAGCCCCCACACGGGGCTTGTTTGTTTTAAATCAATAATATTATCTTACACTATCGATAAATCATTAACTAACAGGAAAGATCGTTATGTATAAATTTTTAATTACTTTCTTCTTACTTATTCCTTCATTTGTCTTGTCCCAAATTGAAAGATTTAATTACGAAAAATTCGATGACTACTTTGAAAAACTATCTGTAAAACATAAAATTAATTATGATAAATTCTTTACCCCCATCTCAGAAACTGATAAAGAAAAACTTCTAAATCAACTCTTAACTAAGAAAGATAAACTCTCAAAATTCGAAAGAGAACTTCTTGATTATCTCATTAAGTCCTCTAATTTTAATCAGAGTGAGTCACAGACTCATCTAAAAATTTTTTCAATTAAAGATAAATCGGTTAATCTCTTCGACTATCATGATGATAAGTTTAATTTAAAAGCCAACCCATCTTTTGAATTGTCTTACGAAGATATTTTTGATAGAAAAATACTTACTCGTGCATGGGGATTTTATGTCACTGGTAAACATGAAAATGGCATAAGTTTTCATATCACATTTAAGGATCATATTCTTAATAAACCAGAGATAACAAATCAAATTGATTTCTTGAACAAACAGGGCAGGGTAGTTACTGTTTCTAAAACTGATAGATCAGAATTCAGTGATACAAGAGGATCTTTACTTTATCAAAATGATTGGTTATTGCTTGGCGCATTAAAAGAAAATATAAATTTTGGTTACGGCGAAAATAGTCAATTAATACTTTCCAACCGCGCTCCCTCTTTCCCTTCTTTCTTATTAAGATTGAATTTGACTGAATGGTTAACAGTCTATTCTCTTCATGGCTGGTTATTATCAGGAATTGCAGATTCCACAAAATCCTATGATACTGAAGTTTATAAACGCATAGTTGAACATGAAAAATACTTCGCCCTTCATTCTTTCCAGATTAAACCATTCAAATCCCTCACGCTCAATTTTGGTGAAACTATCATTTACTCTGATCGTGGACCTTATTTAGGATATATGTTTCCTTTTTTATTCTATCGTTCCATTGATCACTTATTTGGTTATGGAAGTGAAGATTCAGGTAATAACGGTTCGTTCTTTTTTGATGCATCGTTAAGTTTATTAAACAAATTGAAAATCTATTCAAGTATCTTTATTGATGAATTATCCATCACTAATTTGTTAAAAGGAAACAAAGAGAGAAATCAATTAGCATATCAGTTTGGCTTGAAAACATTTGACATTTTGTCAGAAAGGTTATTTACAACTTTCGAATACACTCGCATTTTACCATGGGTTTATTCCAACTGGATTCCTGCTCAAACCTATACAAATCAAAAATTTCCATTAGGTCATTATATATTTCAGAATTCCGATCAAATTTTCTTGAAACTTAGATATTATTTTGCTCCTGATTTATCACTCAGTTTATTTGCTGATTATACAAGAAATGGTGGATTTTCTAACGTAAAAGATCAATATTTATCACCGGGAGAAGCATTTCTATATGGTGACGTTAGAAAAATTTTCCATGCGGGCACCAGAATAGAGTTTGAATACTTTTACAGAACAAAATTGTCCGTGGAATATCATTTTTACAACGTTACCGACTCACACCAATCAAGAACTCCCGACTGGCAGAAAAACAAAAACCATTATATCATGTTAGGATTAGGATTTAACAATTTCTAATTGTATTCTGTGCTAATTTCATTGTAATTATTCATTGTAATATCTCGATGTGTTTATAAAAAACGATACGATTAATTTTTAATA
>CAKZPH010000083.1 GCA_937138605.1 uncultured Ignavibacteriales bacterium | reverse complement strand
GTGGATATGATTCTGTAACTGTTTTGATTTATAAAAGAGAAAATAATAATAACAACCCACCTTACGATTATCATGATCCAAATTGGAAACGTTGGCGGGCAAACAAAATGAATCAATACTTTAAAAAATTATATGACACAGTTAAAAGTAAAGGAAACTATTTAATTTTTTCCTCTGCACCAAGCGTTTATCCATGGGGCTATGAATACTACTTACAAGATTCAAAAACTTGGATTGATTCGAATTACATCGATCAATTAATCCCACAAATTTATCGGTATGATTACTACTCTTATGTTTCTGAACTAAACAATCAACTAAATCACATTCCACTTTCTAAAAGAAATAAATTTTTCTCAGGCATTCTCATTAAATTAGGTAATTATCTGATAACACCAGATTATCTTCTAAATTCAATCAAATATAACCGACAAAGAAATGTAATGGGTGAATCTTTCTTTTTTTATGAAGGATTACGAGCAAATAATAATCGCCTAGGAGATACACTAAAAAAATCTCTTTATAATTTAGTTTCTATCCCCCCTCATAGAAATGGTAATATTTTTAGACCAAAAGGAATTATCAAGGATGATACTTCTCAAAGTACAATAAGAATAGGTAATTGGTCTATATTATCTATTCCTGGATTCTATGGTGGTATCAGTTGGACAAATGATACTACCTACTCATCGTTAGAATATTTTGCAGAAGTACCGTTTGATGCTTGGTATCATTTATATGTGTACATTGTTCCAAATATTATAGCAACAACGCGAGCAAGATACACTATATATTCGCAAAATGATTCGAATGTTGTTTTTGTTGACCAATCAAAATCTTCGAATGCTGGGTGGTACAAATTAGGCGATGTCTATTTACAAAAAGGCAATAGAAGAGTGCTTAAACTTGATAATTTGAATCTTGAGAAAGGTAAATACATTATTTCAGATGTAATTATGCTTCTATTAAACAGAAAACTTTCACCAGGAGTACTAGTAACTGATGTTAAACCAGAAACTCCAAAAGGTCATGACTATAAGTCTTTAATTTTGAATTATCCAAATCCATTCAATTCGAGCACGAAAATTTTTTTCAATCTGTATAAATCAAAAAATGTTAACATAAAAATATTTGATTATCTTGGTAGATTAGTTTACGATTCAGGTGATTTTATAGCAAGTAAGGGTGAAAATTATTACGATATAGATTTTGCCACTTTAAATGTATCCTCTGGAATTTATTTTTGCTATCTAAATTTAATGGATCAGAAAAAAACAGTGAAAATGGTTTATATACGTTAATTTATTTAATTAAGAAAATGGCTTAATTTAAAACTGAATAATCAAAAAAAGGAGTAAAATATGAAAAAGGTTACACTAAGTTTCTCGTGGTTGATCGCGCTGGTAGCAATTTTAAGTGCGCAGCTATCACCCAGATACACAACCATATGGGAGAGATCTCAAGCAAAATCTTCTTTGCCTACTTACGTGAGCACAGCAAATACCGAGCGCGGATTTTCATATGGAGTCTTTGGTGGCGAAGAAAGATTACTTTTAGTATCTCGATTAGGTTTTCCTAAAATTTTAATTCTTAATCCAATTAATGGTGATTCCCTGGGTACACTTGATGTAACTGGAGTTTCGGGTGGTACATTTGTTCTAAATGATGTAGAAGTTTCCGACGATGGAATAATATATGCGTGTAACTTAACAACAAACGCAAACACTACAGCTTTTAAAGTTTACCGTTGGGCTTCATTAACATCACAACCAACAGTTGCTATTGAATTTACAGCACCTTCTGCAATTCGATTAGGTGACATGATAAGCGTTGTTGGTCGGGCATCTGATAACACACTTACTCTTTATGCAGCTGCTGCATCAAGTGATAGAGTTTATCGTTTCACTACAACTGACAATGGGAATTCATTTACTCCAACCGAAATAGTTTTAAGTGACGGAGCAGCGGGAACAGTTCCATGCATAGCACCTAAAGCTCCTGGTGTTGCAGGATTTTATCATAACTCTGCGGGGAGAAACATAAAAGAATACTCTGAAACGGGAACTTTGCTTGGAACCGTACCAGGTTCAATCGTTGCCACTGGAAGTACAGGAATCGATTACATCGAAGATGGTTCGAGAAAATTTATGATTGCTTTTAATTATGGAGCAGGTAATGAAAATTTAAGATTTGTTGATGTTACGGATGGAGTAGGTAATGCAAGGCTCGTCTTTGTCACGCCATCACTTGGAACAAATTCAAATGTTAATGGAACAGGAGATGTCGGTTACAAGAAAAATCCAGATGGAACTTACGATTTGTTTTTACTTGGTACAAATAATGGTTTAGCCAGGTACAGAACCCAAAAGTATGCCAACATTACGTTTAATGTTAATATGAGAGTAAAAACAATTAAAGGTTTATTTAATCCGGCCAATGATACGCTAGTTGTTCGTGGAAATTTTAATAACTGGACTGGAAATCTTGACAGACTTGTGGATCCAGATAACGACTCAATCTATACTATAAGTAGAAATTACTTTGTTGCTGGAGATACAATTAAATTTAAGTTCGTTATTGTAAAAAGTGGTTCAGATATATGGGAAAGTGATCCAGATAGAAGTATCGTCTTAGCCGAAGGTAATAGAACATATAATTTCTATTTTGATAATGATTCTATTTTAACAACTCAAGCTCAGGTGACATTTAATGTAAACATGCG
>CAKZPH010000082.1 GCA_937138605.1 uncultured Ignavibacteriales bacterium | reverse complement strand
GGCATATTCTCATCAACTAAAGCAATAGGACCATGTTTCATTTCAGCAGCAGGATAACCTTCTGCATGAATATATGAGATTTCTTTAAGTTTTAATGCGCCTTCTAAAGCTACTGGAAAGTTATATCCTCTACCAAGATATAAAAAGTTAGTGGAATTGACGAATTTTTCAGAAATTTCTTTGATATATTCATATTGATTTAATATAGTTTGAATTTTTTCAGGAAGACTTAGTAGCTCTTGACAAATTTTTTCACCATAACTAAAAGGTAAATTTTTTCTTCTGCCAAGAAGGACTGAGATTAATGCAAGTACAGCAAGTTGAGATGTAAAAGCTTTTGTTGAAGCAACACCAAGCTCTGGACCGGCGTGAATATAAACTCCCGCTTGAGTTTCCCTTGCAATTGAAGAGCCAACAACGTTACAAATTCCAAGTACAAGTGCGTTTCTTTTTTTTGCTTCTCGAATTGCCGCTAATGTATCAGCAGTTTCACCACTTTGACTTATAGCAATAACTGCATCGTTTGAATTTAATATGGGGTCGCGGTAACGAAATTCAGATGCATATTCAACTTCCACTGGAATTTCGGCGTATTGTTCAAGCATGTATTCGCCAACTAAAGCCGCATGCCATGAAGTTCCGCACGCGGTGAGAATTAGTCTTCTTGCATCAAGTAAATCATCGATTACTCGTTCCAGTCCACCAAGCTTAACATTACCGGCACTTAAAATTATTCTACCGCGAATTGAATTTTTGATTGACTCAGGTTGTTCGAATATCTCTTTGAGCATGAAGTGTGGGAATCCGCCTTTTTCAATTGTCGCAATATCTAAATCAATTTTTTCAATTTCTCTGCTAATTATTTCATTTGATATTGACTTAATTACGAAACCGTCTTTTCTAACTTCAGCAATATCTCCATCTTCAAGAAATATTACATTTGAAGTATATTCAAGAATTGCAGGTGCATCTGATGCAACGAAATGTTCGTTCTCACCAACTCCAATTATCAATGGACTTCCTTTTCTTGCACAAATAATCTTATCAGGTTCTTCACTGGAAACTATGGCAAGTCCATATGCGCCTTCAACTTCATGCAAAGCTAAACGCACAGCATTAAAGAGATTTTTTTCCTTTTCATAGAAATAAGAAATTAAATGAGCTACAACTTCACTATCTGTATCGCTTGAAAATTGATAACCCATTTCCTTAAGCATAATTTTCAAGGTTCTATAGTTTTCAATTATTCCATTGTGAACGATTGCTATAGTTTTTGTTCCGTTTGTATGAGGGTGTGCGTTATAATCAGTTGGAGCACCGTGAGTTGACCAGCGTGTATGTCCAATCCCTATTATAGAATCACTATCAGCATCCTTTAGAAGCATTTCAAGATTTGATATTTTCCCACTCGATTTAATCACGGTTACTTTTCTCTTCTCTACTAAGGCTATCCCTGCAGAATCATAACCTCTGTATTCTAATCTTTTTAATCCATTAATTAAAATGGGAATGGCTTTTCGGAAGCCAATATATCCTATTATTCCACACATAATTCACCTATTTTAAATTTGAGTTTTATTAGAGGTCGGGAAGGGAGATGTATGAGTTATAAGATGTTTGAAAAATATGCTTCATATTGGCGCAAAATAATAATTAGAATCCAAAACTCAAACCTTTGAATTTTTGACGCTTTGAGTAAGTCCAATAGTTTTTTATGGTTAAAATTTGAAATGGTAATAAATTTTAATTTGATTCTAAATGAAATATAATTTTTTGATTTGTGGTTTTTTTAGATTGAATAAAAGTTAATTTTGATTATAATTTGAGTTACTTATTAGAATTGATCAAATATTCTAAAAGTCAATTTAGAGATGAATTTTTTCGAAATTGGATTTATAATGTATCTTGTTCCAAAAGTTAAATTTTGACAGAGTCCAAGTATTGTTTTAATTCGTTAAAAACTGTGACTAAGGTTGGATAATCTGTTTCATCTGCTGCATTTTCTATCTTTTCACCAAAACGTGAAATTTCAGGAAAGCCATATGCAACACCATTTCCCTTAATGTTGTGCCCGAAATATCTAAAAATGCCTAGTTCTTTGGGGGATAATTTTTTATCTAGTTCTTCAATTTCTTTTTTTAAGGAATTGATATAATCAGTTCTTAACTGAATTATCTCTTCTCGAGAGAAACCTTGAAAATACGGATTTATTTCTTCGTATTTGGGTTCGGTAGATTTGATTTGGTTCATGATTTCAGCTATTAATTTTTGTTGTTCAATTGGTTTTGTTAAGTATCCGCTACATCCTGCGTTAATACATTTTTCTCTATCATCTTTCATTGCATGTGCAGTGAGTGCAATAATGGGAATATCTTTCATATTAAATTTATTTCGGATAATTCTTGTAGCTTCAAGACCATCTATCACTGGCATTTGAATATCCATTAAAATCAAATCGTACTTATATTCTTTGACTTTGTCTAGACATTCCTGCCCATCACTTGCAATGTCAAAGGTTAATCCTATTCGTTTTAAGATGTGGGTCATAAATTTTTGATTCATCAAATTGTCTTCAACGAGAAGCACGTGCAAAGGTGGTAAAATAGCAGTTTTTTCAAATTGTTCCTGAGGTTTAATTGTTGAGGCTGGCTGAACACTTTTTAATTGAGTTATTTTATCCAAGATTTTGTCTAATTTTTGGAGAAATTCTTCTTCAACAAATGAATCTTTAAAAAATATTTCTGAAGATTTTTCGTAAAGAAATTCTTTTTCTACTTCGGATAATTTTTTTGAAGTTAAAATTACTACAGGTAAAGTTGTTAGATCATCATGTTTTCTTAACTCTGTTAGTAGTTGGAATCCATCCATTTGAGGCATCATCAAATCGAGAATTATAAGTGAAGGGGGAGGACCTTCGAGAATTTTATTTAGAGCAAGTTCAGGATTTTCGAAACATTCAGACTTGTATCCATGCTTAATTAAAATGTTATCAATTCGATTTAGAATGTTAATATCATCGTCAATAACAACAATTTTATCTTTAATAGTGAAGTTTTCTTTTATCGTTTTAATGAGACTTTCAAGTTTTTTTGGACTGATTGGTTTTTCCAAATATTCAATTGCACCAAGAGAATAGGCTTTATTTGCTTCTTGTTGAATTGAACATATTACAACAGGAATCGAACGGGTGGTTACATCAGTTTTTAAATCTTTTAATAATTCCCATCCATTTTTATCAGGTAAAAATATATCTAAGATTATTAAATCAGGATGGTATCGTTTAGCATTTTTTAGTCCATCTCGGGCAGTTTGAGATAGGATTAATTTAAATTCTTTTGATTTTAGATGTTTCTCAAAAATCTTTGCTGTTTGAAGGTCATCTTCTATTACTAAAACAAGAGGTGCCTTGGATTTGGTTGAACCTAATATCTCTTCAAGTTTTACGGTTGAAACTTCTTCTTCAATTAGATGAGCAATTTCTACTGGCATTACAAAAGAAAAACGAGAACCTTTCCCAATTTCACTTTCAACACTTATTGTCCCACCCATTAGTTCAACGAGTTTCTTTGAGATTGTTAAGCCAAGTCCTGTTCCACCATATTTTTGAGTAGTGTCTTTCTCAGCTTGTGTAAACGCTTCGAAAATTACTTCTAATTTTTCTTTAGGAATTCCAATTCCAGTGTCGTCTACCACGAATTCGAGATATGCAGTTTCACCGGGTAATTTTGCTGTAGAAACATTTTTAACAGCTAATGTAACTTTTCCACTCTCCGTAAATTTTATTGCATTTCCTACTAAATTGATTATAATTTGTTTTAATCGAAGTGGATCTACGATAATGGAATCAGGAACGTTATCAGATACTTCAATTTCAAAATCTAATCCCTTGGAAGTAAATCTCTCCCTAAATAAAGATTCGATTTCCTTTAAAATTTTTCCTAAACGTATTGTTACTGGGTTTATTTCAATTTTACCGGCTTCGATTTTATTTAAGTCAAGAATTTCGTTTAATAAATCAAGAAGGGAATAAGAGCTTTGACGTAGATTGAGTAGTATTTCTCTTTGTTCAGGTGTTAAACTTTCTTGAAGTAAGAGTTCGGCAAACCCTATAATACTGTTAAGGGGTGTGCGTAACTCGTGGCTGACGTTAGCTAAGAATTCGGATTTCGCTTTGCTGGCTAGTTCTGATTTAATTTTTTCTTCAAATATGTCCGTGATATCGAAGGCAACAATTAAAAGATATTTTGAGTAACTTTCTTTTGAGAAGTAAACTAATCTGTGAAAAAGTAGATAATATTTTTTTTCTTCAATTGTAATTTCATGAATTCGAGTAGAGTGTTGATTTGTGGCCAAAGTTTCTAAATCGCAATGAGTTAGGTATTGAACATTTTCCTCGGGGAAGATATCAGAATCAGTCTTTCCTAAAACATCAAATTTCTTCTTTTTGATAAACTTCAGAAATTTATCATTAACATTTTCGTATCTTAAATTTTCATTTTTCTGGATCATTAAAACTGGTACGAGATTAAATAATAGAGTAAGATTTTCTAACTCACGTCGTAATTCAGTATTCGTTGAACGGATTAAGGCGAAATTTTCATTCTGTTCATTAGTTTTTATAAATCTATGAACGATTTGTTTTAAGAATAATATTTCATCTTCATAAAAGAACTTTTTTTCTACATCTTGAAATCCAAAAACAGCTGTAAGTTTTTTGTCACTTATGAAAGGAATTAAAAGAATATTTGAGGCTTTGAAATAGCTTTTCCATCTTTCGATTTCAACGGAATATTCAGCGATATCATCTGTGACGTAATTGTTTGTGGAGAGGTATGAATATAAATTGATAAAATTTTCCCAATTTCCACTTAGATTAATGTTCAAGATTCTACGTTCTTTCGTCCAATCAAATCTTACCTCCCAAAAATTAATTCCATAACATTTAATAAAAAATATTCGCTGTAGCTTATAGAAGTTAGCCAATTTTGGTGCAATTGTGTCAAAAAGCTTCTCGCTCGCTACCTCTAAAAATATTTCATTTAGTTCATCATAAAATTTCAACTGATTAAGTATTCGTTCTTCTCTATATGAAATGTTACTCGTCATATAAAATTCAGGTTCTCACATATGATAATACTAAAATTAAATTGAAAATTCTATTTAGGGAAAGCGCTTTGTTTTAAGAATTTTTTAATTGTGAAATAACTACCAAGTAATCCTAACAAAATTCCAAGTAATACAATTGAAACTAAAATGTAAGCAAACACTTTATTCGTAATTAAAAGCTCCACTATTATAATCTTTTTGAGCAATAAATGTAATCCATATAAAGATAAAGATGATAGTAAACCCGCTAAGAAACCCACAATAATTCCTTCGATAAGAAATGGAAGTTCAATAAATAGATGTGTTGCACCAACGAGCCTCATTGTATTAATTACATCTAATTTATTATTTAGAGCTAGTCGGATGGTACTAGAAATTAAAAGGATAGTTGAGATTATAACAACTGAGAATATTATTATTAAAATCTTTTGAAACGTTGCTGTTCGTGATTCAACTTCGTCAAGAAATTCCTGATTATAGATTATATCGCTAACTAAATTTGTCTTTTTTAAATAAGCTTTGAGTGAGTCGATAAATTCTATATTCGAATGGGTTGGGGAGATTTCAATAGTAAATGATGCAGGTAGTGGGTTATAAGTTAACACCTCGTAAAAATCTATTCCCGTTTCTTTAATAAATCTTTGTTTAGCTTCTTCTTTTGAAATGTACTTGACTTTAGAAATCCTATCGATAGAAGATATGGTTTTCAATAAACTATCAACTTGATGTTCTGAAACAGAATCATAGAGAAATACTTCAATCTCAACTCGGTTTTTTATGTTATGAACTAGCAACTGAGCATTTACAAATATGTAAGCAAAAAAACCTAATAAACTTAAAGCTATAAAAATAGAGAAGACTGTCAGGAAAAAAGACATCTTATATCTTTTATATCCTGACAGACTTTCCCTTATTAAAAAACCCAATCTCATTACAATAAGTCTTTAGCTTCTTCTAAAATCTTTTGGGCTTTTTCCTGTGACTTAGATTCAGCGTAGAATCTAACAATTGGTTCTGTACCACTTAAACGAATTAAAAGCCAATCACCTTCGGTGTTTATCATCTTTAGTCCATCACGAACATCTGTTTTTACAATTTTCTTTCCCAGTAATTTTTTAAGTGGTTCACCTTTTAATATCTTTTCAAGTTTAGCTTTTACTTTTTCATCAAGTACAATTTTTTCTCTTAAGTTGACACGCATTCCATATTCTCTATAAATAGAATCGAGATGTTCACCTAAACTCATCCCTGTTTTTGCAACAATTTCACAAGCGAGTAAACATGCAGCAATACCATCTTTTTCAAGAATATGGCCATAGAAAGTAAGTCCACCGCTTTCTTCGCCGGCAAGTAAAACCTCTTCTCTATTCATTATCTCGCTAATATATTTGAAGCCAACTGGTGTTTCGTGAACACGAATCTTGTTTTTAAAAGCAACCATATCAAGCAAGTGTGATGTAGCAAGACTCCTAACCACGCTTCCTGACCAGTTTGGGCGAGTTTCAAGAATGTATTTCAATAGAACGGGTAAGAAATAATTAGGATCAAAGTAAGTTCCATCTTTATCAATAATTCCAAATCTATCAGCATCACCATCCGTTGCAATACCAAAGAAATGTTTTTCGTTAGCTACAATTTGTTGCAGTTCTTTAAGATTTTCTGGAGTGGGTTCTGGTGTAGTTCCACCAAAATTTGGGTCAGCAAAATGGTGGAGCGTTCTTACATCACAACCACATTCGATTAAAAACGTATCAAGATAATCTCTTCCAGTGCCATACATCGCATCATATGCATACTTTAATTTTCCTTTGGATATGGCACGAATGTCAATAATATCTCCGAGATAATTCAAATAATTTCTACGTGGGTTAATAATTTCAATTTTCTTTTTCTCTACAAGTGATTCATAAGTACTTAATTTAGCAACCTTTACTTTTTTGGATTTAATCTTTGATTCAATCCATTGTGTATCTTTGGTGAAGGC
>CAKZPH010000081.1 GCA_937138605.1 uncultured Ignavibacteriales bacterium | reverse complement strand
GAAGAGCCTGGACTGCACCGCGAATTGTTACGTATGGTGCATTATCTCCACCCATTGCATCGAGTGCTATAATGCACTTTTGAAAGTTACTTCCCAAACTTAACCCAAAATTAGTTTAAGATGCCTTGGGAACGAACATGGTTCTGCCCTTATAAAATCCACAATTTGGGCAGGCTCGATGTTGAAGTTTTGCCTCTCCGCAGTTTTCACAATTTGAAATTGCAGGCATTGCCGCCTTAAAGTTTGCTCTTCTTTTCCTTGTCCGTGATTTTGAATGTCGTCTCTTAGGATTTGGCATATCTAATTTCCTGATTTATTGTTTAATAAACCCTTTAAGGCTAACCACCGTGGGTCAACCTTTTCTGTTTCACAAATGCACTGCCGAAAATTTAAGTCACTACCACACCTGGGACACAACCCTTGACAATCTTCTTTGCATAAATTTTTCATCGGTACAGAAAGTAATATATATTCTCGAACATCATTTGAAATATCAATGTAATCTTGATCTTTTCTGATAACAGTAACCACATCTTCATTGTAAAGTTTTTTATTCTGAATATCACTAATATAAAACATGTGATATTCATTTGTAAAACTTCTATCGTATTCTCTTAAACATCTGTCACATTCACAATGTCTATTAGCATTAATTGACACCTTGATTAAGATGTGGTCTTTCGTCTTTTCCAACAAAACATTAACATGAACATTACCAAAGAATTCATTTGGAAGTTCAAGGAATTCTACACTCTCTGTAAAATTATAAAAATGCCTCCCTTCTGATAAGGAGGTTATTTTAATTTTCATCTTAACTAATTAAAAACGACTGCAAATATATTTAACTAATTTCTATTTATCAATTAAATTACTTATGAGGAACGGAATTTTTTTCGTATAAATTATTAACAGTTTCAAACTTTCTTTATTATAAAAGATAATCTTACAACTATGAATTACTTAACCCGCTCCTTATAAGTTTTAAGCAGATAATCAGCTAATGCATCAGCTTCAGCTGGAATTAGCCCTTGTGCTGGCATTGGTGGATAAGCCGGATCCACTTTAACTGGATTTAAAATGAATTTCGCGAGTTTTCCCGAATCGTTTTCATATTTTGGTAGGACTAAATTATATGGAGGTCCAACTAATGCTTTGTCAAATTCGTGACAGGCTACACACTTGGCGTTAAAAATTTCCTCTGGATTAATATTTATTGTGGAGATATTAAGTTTTGATTTTAAATCTTCTTCATACTTCACAAAATTCCTTGAGATTTGAATAAATGATGGTTTTAATGAATTAGCGACAGTAAATGTATCTTTAGTTGCGAAGAGTATGACAATAATTACCAACACGTAAAATGAATATGTGCCCAATGAATGCAATTCTTCTTTTTTATAAGCATTAAGTTTATTTATTATTAAAAAAATTAATAAAACAGCAACGCCCACCACTAAGAAAATGCTGTAGGATAAGCCACGCGAGGGTAATAAAAAGATTTCCAAAAATAAAAATAGTGGTAATGGGAGTAAGGTTATTAATCCAAAATTAATTGTAAATTTTTTTATTCGATCCTGAAAATTTACGGAAAGCTCAAAATCTTTTTCTTGCCAGATAATATAATAAAAGAAAGTTGTAAGCAGTGAAATTGCTAAAGATAAAGTAACTAATTCCAGAAATCGAACAATTACAATTAAATTGAATAAATACGATGTCAAACTTGATTTCACCTCGAAGAGAGCCAGATCTATTTTGTAATTAAAACTACTTGCGAGGGCAAATAATCCAATTGTCAAAAAAACTAATGCCAGTTTTGAGGATATCCTGTGTACTTTGAAATTGTTTTGTATAAATTGAATGAAATGCTTTGATGATTCTTCTAATGCGGATTTTTGTAAAAGATTTATTAATTGATATGTGTATTTATAAGTCCATGCAAAAGCTAATCCCAAAATAAAAACGAAACTCATTAATCCATTAATTAAAATTAGAGAGAGAAATTTCCCATCTTGAAAGATCACAAGATCCAGAGAAAAAACAACAATAATGGAGAACACTCCTAAAACTATGGGCAAACTTAATTTTTTAAGGGGCAAACTTAAAACTTTATCTGCAATAAAAGTTGAAACATCATCGCGTCTTATAAATTCTAAATAATAAGCTAAAAAAACACTACCAAATAACCACATAAAATAGAAATAATATATTGAGTTAGCGATTATTGAAACCAGTTCTAAAACCTTAATGTACTCATAACTATAAGGCAATATGATTCTTTCCATATTTAGAAATTTCTCCATAATTAGATTAACTTATCGATTGAAAGTTGTGTGACAATTAGTAGTACAAATACATTGATCAGTCTGAATTCTTTAACAAGCATTTTCGGGTCATCTTTATTTTTTATTAAAGAACGAGATTTTACTATTAACCAAACAGCTAAAAGTAAAAACCCAAGATTAAAAATTTTATGGTCAAGCAATTGATAGATTGGCATTAACATAGAGGCAACTGACAATGAAACAATCCATATAAAAGTTAATCGAAAAATTTGTTCACGATCAAACTTGCGAGTTAAAGTAGGATAGCCGGCTTTTTTATAGTCCTCATCATAAACTAACATTAATAACCAGAAATGTGGTATTTGCCAAACGAAGAAGAAAAAAGCAACCATTAAAATTTTAGGAACAAAAACATTTCCACCTGCGGCAACCCAACCAATAATTGGTGGTAAAGCACCAATCAATGCTCCGGGTACAACTGCAAGCGAGGTAACTCTCTTTAATGGTGTATAAATTAAATTATACCAAATTAGAGCTATTATTCCTAACAGAGTAGCTAAAAATCCGTGAAAATAATATAGAACTGAAACTCCAATTAATGAAAAGATTACGCCTAAGATTAATACAAATAATGGTTTTGTTTTTCCTGAAGGAATAGGTCTATTCTTAGTTCGAACCATCAGTTTATCATATTCTCTTTCCTGATAATGATTCAAAATGGCAGATCCACTAGATAATATCAAAACACCCAAAATTGCAGTAATTAGATCGTAATGAACGGCTTTTTTATAAAGGACGTAGCCTAAAAAGGTTGTAACTGTCACAAAAAAAGTTATCTTAAATTTGGTAAGTTCTAATAAAATTCCAATCCACTTCAATAATGAGAGAACAAAATCTTTCATTTTATTGATTTATTTTTACTGATAATTTTTTCATCCACTCATCAAATTCATCTTGATGAACAACATAAATTTTTGAATACATATATGCGTGCCTTAAACCGCAGTATTCAGCACATAAAATATCATAAACTCCTTTTTCCTGTGGAATAAACCATAAATAGTTATCCTTGTTTGGGATAGCATCTTTCTTTATCCGAAATGCGGGAATAAAAAAAGAATGATTTACATCTATCGATTTAATGTTTAATTTGACTGGTTTATTTATCGGAACAACAAGAGAGTCAATGGTAACGCCATTTGGATAAGTGAAATCCCACTTCCACATCTTTGCAATAACATTAATTTCATAGGCATCTTTAGGAGCGGCAGTCATTTTTTTATAACCATACCATCCATAGTAAAACATTCCAACAGCTAAAACCGTGGGAATCACTGTCCAAATAATTTCTAAAGTTGTATTGCCTTTTATATTTCGAGGTTTGGGATTCTTTTTTCTATTGTATTTAAATACGAATATCACCATTAAAACTGTTATCATAATCAACAAAAGAAGGGAAATTCCTAAAATGAAAAGGAAAACTCCATCGACTTCTTTAATAAAATTTGATGCATTAGTTAACATTTTCATCTACCTTATGTTTGCGTAATCAAAGAAAGTTAGAACCAAGAAAATTAATAATGTTATAAAGGAAATGAGAACAAAAATTCTAAACATTCGGTCATCAAATCTTAAATGCATAAAAACCAACAATACCAATAAAGCTTTCAACGATGCAATACCCAATGCAACTAAAACTGAAAGAAAGCCTAGGTCCAGACTTGCTACTGTGACTGTTAATGATGTAAGTGTAACTAATGTTAACCAAACAAAAATGTAAGTTGAATAATTAACTATGTGATTTTTGCCATGACCCATTAAACACCTCTAATGAATTAAATAAAATAACGGGAATAAGAATATCCAGATTATATCAACTAAGTGCCAGTAAAGACCACTATTTTCTAACATAATGTAATAATCTGAATTTATTACATCAGATTTTAAATAAAAGAACATCACCAGTAGAATCACCATACCGATTAAAACATGAAGTGCATGAAGGCCTGTCATTACAAAATATAAACCGAAATAAATAATTATTCCTTTTGGTTGATTCAGCAATTCTGTTGAGCCAGGGAAAATTCCTGATGAGAATTTTGCAGACCATTCAAAATATTTATTAACCATAAAAAGCAATGCAAAGAAAATTGTCAAAGCAAGAAAAAGCATAGACAACTTTTTACTTTCGCGGCGAATTGCTGTAATAGACATTGCCATTGTTAAACTACTTGTTAAAAGAATTAAAGTATTAATCAGACCGAAGAAGACATCGAGTTTCTTCGAAGCTAATGCAAAAAAGTCACCATATTGATATCGATACACTGCATAAGCTAAAAACATTCCACCAAACAGAATCAGCTCTGTAAACAGGAAAAGCCACATTCCAATTTTTGCACCAACATCATCTCGGTGAACATGCTCATGAACGACGGACTCAACTAATTGATTCAATTTTTCACCTCCTCTCCAAGTTCGTAATGAGTAAAATCGTAAGGTTCTTTTTCAACCACAGGAATTTTTTCAAAGTTTTCGAAACTCGGTGGTGATGGTATAGTCCATTCGAGTGTTACACCACCCCAAGGATTTGCTTCAGCTCTCTGACCTTTTTTGAGTGCCATAATCAAGTTCACAAACATTAAGATAAGTCCAGGAATTAGTATCCAACTTCCAATAGTTGAAAGTAAATGCCAAATATGAAATTCAGGTAAATAATCATAATATCTTCTTGGCATACCCAAATAGCCCATTATAAACATTGGGAAATAAAGAAGTTGAAATCCACCTAATATTAAAGCAAAAGAGATCTTCGCATTTCTTTTGTTGTACATTTTGCCAAACATTTTTGGAAACCAATGATGAATTGCAGCAAAAATTCCGAATCCTGTTCCACCAAACATAACATAATGGAAGTGACCGACGATAAAATACGTATCGTGAATGTGAATATTTAAAGAGAGTGCTCCTTGCATTAATCCTGTGAAACCACCGATTGTAAAATTAAAAATAAATGCAAGAGCAAAAAGCATGGGTGGTTCAAGTTCAATTGAGCCTTTGTAAAGCGTAGACACCCAATTGAAAACCTTTATAGCACTTGGTATAGCAACGAGAAAAGTTAGGAGCGAAAATATCCACATTGCAGTACCGCTCATTCCCACAGTAAACATATGATGAGCCCAAACAAGAGAACCAAAAAATGCAATTGCTATACTTGAAAATGCAATGAATTTATAACCAAAAATTGTTCTACGTGAAAAGACTGGAATCACTTCAGAAATAACTCCCATTGCAGGTAAAATCATAATATAAACGGCGGGGTGAGAATAAATCCAGAATAAATGCTGATAGAGGATCGGGTCACCACCTAAAGCTGGGTCAAAAATACCCACACCAAACCATCTTTCAATTGCCACGAGGAGAAGTGTAATTCCAACTATAGGTGTGGCAAGAATTTGAATCCAACCAGTAGCATATAAAGACCATACAAAAAGAGGCATTTTAAACCAGCTCATCCCAGGTGCACGCATTCTATGAATGGTCGTAATAAAATTCAATCCAGTAAGAATAGACGAAAACCCAAGAATGAAAGCTCCCATTAATGCAGGGATGACATTTGTATTTGTTCTGACGGAATATGGAATATAAAAAGTCCAGCCCGTATCAGCAGGACCACCTGGAAGAAATAACGAAATAACTGCAACAAATCCACCTAATATGAACAGCCACCAGGAAAGCAAGTTTAACCTTGGAAAAGCAACATCTCGCGCACCAATCATCAATGGAAGTAGAAAATTTCCGAATACGGCAGGAATCCCTGGAATAATAAATAGAAAAATCATTATTACGCCATGGAGGGTAAAGATCTGATTATAAGTCTGAGGGTCCATTATGGTTTTGCCAGGCGCTATTAATTCAAGTCGCATCAAAAAACCAAATATCACTGCAACAGAAAAAAACGTTAACAACGAAACAAGATAAAGAATCCCAATCCTCTTATGATCAGTCGAAAAGATCCACTTAAATATTCCTTTTCTTTTTGTTGGTGCATTATAGAAATCTATATATTCTCCGTTGTGTCCATTACCACTTTTTATATCAGTCAACATCATTAACTTCGCACCTCCAGATTGTTCTTTTTAGGTTTAATGATAAGAAAGAGTACAAAAATTCCTGCAAGAGCAATAGTAATCAATGCAGCAACTCTTGTAACGTTCAATGCATAGGTTTTACCCTCTACATCATACGTATAACAGAATTTTAAGAATTTTGCAATTGTTGGTCCAACTTTGCCTTCGCCCGCTTCTATAATTGCCATTTTTATATCGAAAGGCAGAAATTTTATTCCTAATAAATATCGCGTAATTTTACCATCAGGTGAGATAAAAATTAGCGCACCAGGATGAACAAACTGATCTTCTTCTTTAAAGAAATAAAATCCCACAGTATTAGTAATTGAATAAATATTTGCACTATCACTGGTTAAGAAAACCCAATCTCCATCAGCTGGTTTATTATTCAAAAGTTTTATGTAATTAGCCTTTTTACCTTTAGCAAGATTTGGTTTTTCATCTGGATCAAAACTAATTGTTACAATTTGATAATCTTTACCTAACTTAAAATCAATTTTGTTTACGTTTTCAGCCAGCTCTGTTAATAGTGGTGTGCAGATTCCTCTACATTCGTAAAACACTAAAGTTAAAATTGTTGGTTTATTAATAATTTCTTTAAGTTTCACAAGCCTACCATCTTCTGTATAAAACTCACTTTCAAGTGGAATATATTTACCTAATTGTTCATCAATACCAGCCTTTTTTTGTTCCTGAGCATCCGCATATGAACTTTGCATTATGAAAAAAATTAAAAACAGAAAAAACGTTCTTTGTAAATTATTAAAGTTTAACATCCGCTCTTATCTCCTCATTTAGTAAATTGACAATGTAATTATAAAATGCTGAAATTGTTTCATTGTTAGATTTAAGAAGTTCAGGACTGATTCCATACATTACAGGATTTGCTTTAATTATATTAACAAAGTTCGATTCATTTAAAGCTTGGGAGTTTACAAAATTGATGACGAAAACAACAAATTTTTCTTCGGCGTTGATAAATTGCAAAATTTTGTAGTGTTGTTTTTCTTTTTTCAATCTTATGAGAAGCTTTTCGTACTTTATCATTTCAGATTGTTTTTCACCTATAACTAATTTAGTTGCTTTAGCGGTTGGAATTTGTCCTGCTGTTTTAATGCCCTCGGATAGTTTGTAATTAATATTAAGACTTTCAAGATCTTCCTTTGTATCCATGGGTGGATTTGGTGCAAGACTTCTAACATAATGAATCATTGCAAATAACTCTTCTGGTAGAATGTGAGAATAAGAAGGCATCCCACTTTTGATAATACCTTCGTATAAAGTTTTGTATAAATCAGAAATTTTTCTACCATAAATCCAGTCTTTAACTTCCGTTAAATTTCTTGGTTTTGGATTCATTACAATTCCTGCAGGACCATCTCCTTTTCCTTCATCACCATGACAGGAAGCACAATTGGTTCGATATAAATTCTTACCTTTTTCTATTAGTTCAGCTGTAGGGTTACTCATTTTGAACACATCAACAGGTGGAACATTCATCGACATTACAAAAGGTATATCACTTGACTGTGACAAAGTATCTTGAATTGTTTGAACTATTGAGCCTTTTGTTAGTTCAGGTAATTTGTTTATGAAAAGCAAACCGAGAGCAACTATAATAATTAAAAAATAAAAATAAACGTATCCAAACAATCTAGCAGGACTACTAAAAATTTCTTTAAAGTTTATTTCCTCTTGAATTTCTTTGGCTCTTCTAATTCTATCTTTCATAATTTAAACTCCAAACTTCTTTTCAGTTTCGGATCACCAACGGGTATAATGTTTTTCATTCTTTCATATCTGTAATAGAATAAAATCATAATTATACCAACACAAAATACTATAAATCCTAGTTCAATCCATCCAAAAACAAGTTGTTTGAATCCCGATGGCATCGTTAACCAATAGATGTCAACATAATGCATAATCAGCAACCATATAGAAACAATTTTTAAGCGATTAAGATTCGATTTAGCTTGTTGAGAGAGTAAAGCAAAGTAAGGAATTAAAAAATGACCAAAAATCAATATAAATGAAAATATTTCCCAGCCATTTTCCCACCGATGAATCATCCAGAAAGTTTCTTCAGGTAAGTTTGCGTACCATATAAGTAAAAATTGACTAAAAGCTATGTAAGCCCAAAAATTTACAAATGCAAAAAGCAAAGCACCCAAGTTATAAAAGTGATCGGGTTTGAGTATTTTATCAAAATAACTTCTTTCATGAAGTAAGATGGAAACAACTGTTAAAATAGCTAAGGCTGAAAGAACTGTTCCAGAAAAATAGTAAACTCCAAAAATTGTGGAAAACCAATGGGGCTCTGTGCTCATTAAGTAATCAATTGCAAAAAACGTAATTGTGATTGCAAAAATGGGAATAAAGAATGCTGAAAGTTTTGAATTACGGTAAGTTAAATTTTGATCATATGTTGTGTCTTGTTTAAGTGAATTTTTTCTCATGAAGTAAGCAAATAATGTCCAGACCAAAGTGTATACAAAGAACCTAATAATAAAAAATGTCTCGTTTAGATAAGGTGTTTTGCCACGAACTATTTCATCATTTTCAAGAACATCTTTGTAAGTCCAATGAAAAATAGAATGCATTTCCAGAAGAACCACGATTCCAATTACCATTACAAAAGGAACAAATGAAATGAATATTTCATTAATGCGTCTGAAAACCGTGCTCCATACTGCACCTGCAAGATACTCAATAGCAAATAAAAACATATTGCCTAATGCAATACTTACAAGAAATGAAAATAATATATTGTAATTAAATGCAAATCTGTGAGAATCAACAAAGAATGAAATTATCACAGTTAATAGTCCAATTCCAAAAATCAAAAAGGATATTTTTTTAAATTTATCTGGTAGACTTTTCTTCTGTAGAAGAGTTTGTTCCATGCTCATTTTAAGTCGCTCTCCTTTGGATTAATCGCTCTTTGTAAAACTCTGATATAATGAACTATAGCCCACCTTTCATCAGATGAAATTTGTGAGGCATAACCTGGCATGATGTTTTGTCCAACTGTTATAATATGATATATTCCACCATCTTTCATATTTCTGAGTTTATCTGAATGAAGGGTGGGTGGATTTGGAAACTGACCTTTTAATCTACTATCTCCATGACCAAAATTACCATGACAGGGACTGCAAAAAGTTAAATACTTTTCTTTACCTACTTTTAAAGTTTTTTCTGTAGGAAGTAGTGGATTTATCAAATTTTTTTCTGCAAGATCTGGTCTATCAGTATAGGGATAAGGGAGAAAGCCTCTTGCCACTGTTCCTTCAACAGGAGTTAAATTTGTAGTTTCTGGTTTTGTGAAAGTTAATTTGCTTTGTGGATTTAGTCTAAATTGTTCATGCATCCAATTAAAAGGTGACATGAATAACAAATGATTCAAAATAAAATATGTTACACCAGATACAATTAACGAAGTTATTCCCAAAAAAAGAATAAATTTTTTATCAAAAATCTTTGGCTTTACATTTGATTCTCTAAAGTAAATTTCAAATACCTCACTTGCTCCAAGAGATTGTAAAAATTCTTTTGCTCTAGTTAAATCAAAGATCGGATCAGATGCTTGGATTGTTATACCATATTTATCTACCGAAACTTTTCGCATGTATTCTGTATCAATCAATGGATGACTATTATTAGGAAATTTAAACATAATAAATAACATCCAAGCAACTGTAAAAACAGCAGCGGATAAAACTGTCACTTCAAACATTACCGGTACATAAGCGGGCAACTGATAAAAAGGTTTTCCACCAACAATTAAAGGATAATCTATTACATTAACCCAATACATGAATAAAAAGGCAAACAGTGCCCCTGATAACCCAAAAACCAATGTTACCCAACCTAACTTCGATGGCTTAAGTTTCATAGCCTGTGGTAATCCATGAATTGGATAAGGTGAATGGACATCGAATTTCGTATAACCACTATCGGTAACAGTTTTTACTGCAGAAATTAGTTTGTTTACGTCTTCAAAAATTCCAGAAACAGAGTAAAGAATTTTATTTTCCATTAATGATTGCCTCCATGTGAGGGCTGTGAACTATTTAGAACTGCTTTTACTTCAGCAATAGACACTACAGGAAGTGTTCTAATAAACAAGAAAATCAATGTAAAGAACAAACCAAAACTTCCAATTAAAATTCCTATATCGTAAATACTTGGAATGTACATTCCCCAACTTGAAGGGAGGTAATCCCTGGAGAGTGTTGTAACTACAATTACAAATCTCTCGAACCACATACCAACATTAACAAACACCGCCACTATAAACATCACTGGAATTGAACGTCGGAATTTTCTAAACCAGAAAAGTTGTGGGAACAAAACATTACAAGTAACCATCGTCCAATATGCCCATGCATAAGGTCCCAAAGCTCGATTTAAGAAAACAAATTGTTCAATTGGATTACCACTATACCATGCAATGAAAAATTCCATAGCGTAAGCATAACCTACCATCATACCGGTTGCAAGCATCACTTTATTCATTTTTTCAAGAGTATCAAGAGTGATGATATGTTCTATCCTAAAAACTTTTCTGATGATGATCAAAACATTCTGAACCATGGCAAAACCTGAAAAAACAGCACCAGCAACAAAGTATGGCGGAAAGATAGTCGTGTGCCAGCCTGGCATTATGGAAACAGCAAAGTCAAAACTAACAATAGTATGAACGGAAAGAACCAGCGGAGTTGCAAATCCAGCTAAAATTAAGTAAGCCATTTCATAATGTTGCCAGTGTCTCCCAGAGTGTCTCCAACCTAAACTCAAAATCGAATAAATTGTTTTCAGAATTTTGTTCGTTGTTCTATCCCTGAGAGTTGCTAAATCAGGAATTAGTCCAATGTACCAAAATACAAGTGATACAGTAAAGTAGGTTGAAACCGCAAAGACATCCCATAATAGAGGAGAAGTAAAATTCACCCAGAGGGCATGTTGATTTGGATAAGGAAGCAGATAACCATCAAGCCAGGGCCGACCTGTATGAATTAACGGGAAAAGTCCAGCACACATGACAGCAAAGATCGTCATTGCCTCTGCAAATCGAGCGATAGAAGTACGCCATCTTTGACGTAGTAAAAATAGAATTGCAGAAATTAAAGTCCCTGCATGACCAATTCCAACCCAAAACACAAAATTCACAATATCAAATCCCCACCCTACAGGTTGATTTACTCCCCAAACTCCAACACCTTTCCATAAAGTTACTCCCAGACTAATCGCACCAATTAAAAGCATTGTTAGACTTATGGAAATTGCAATGTACCACCCACGAGTTGGCTTGCTCTCTAATGGTTTAATAATACTTTCATTTATTGAACTAAGAGATGGATTTCCTTCAACAACAGGTGGTTCTATAGTATAATCAATAACTCTCACTAAACACCCTCCGAATTAATATTTCTTAGTCTAGTAATGTATGAAACATTAGGTTTTACATTCGTTTCTTCCAAGACATAATAAGCTAAATCATGTTTCCTTAATCTTGCAATTTCTGATTTTGGATCATTCATATTTCCAAAAACAATAGCACTTGATGGACACGCTTGTTGACAAGCTGTCATCACTCCACTTCCATCAAACTCGATCCCTTTTTCAATTGTCTCTTGTCTTGCTTCCATAATCCTTTGAATACAAAATGTACACTTTTCCATTACTCCACGAGATCGAACGGTAACTTCCGGATTGTTTAAGAAATTTAATGGTTCACGGTACTGATAATCATTTGCAAATTCCGATCTAAAATCAAAGAAATTGAAGCGTCTAACTTTATAAGGACAGTTATTAGCGCAATATCTTGTTCCAACACAACGATTATATGCCATTTGGTTAAGTCCATCAGAACTATGATTTGTTGCTGATACAGGACAAACATTTTCGCACGGTGCATTGTCACAGTGTTGACATAACATAGGTTGGTTACTTACAAGGACATCTTCAGGTGTACCTGAAAAATAAGTATCAATTCTCATCCAGTGCATTTCTCTTCCTTTCTCAACTTGATCTTTTCCAACCATTGGAATGTTATTTTCAGCAATACAGGAAACAACGCAAACATTACAACCTGTACACTTATTCATATCGATTGCCATTGCCCATTTTACACCTTTGTACTCAACTTCTTCGACTATACTGAGCAATTCTTTTCTTTCAGCTTGAATAAAGTTTTTATTTTTCTCATACTCTTCTAATGTTCCTTCTTGAATAATTTTTCGCTTACGATGGAAATCTTTAACAAAAGTATCATCAAGTGCGTGATGTTCTTGAGCCGTTACAAGATTATACTTCTTTCCAGTATTTACAAAACTTACATAATCAAAAAATCTAGATGACGAGCTCAGATTCAAAAACTTATTAACATTAACACCAACACCTCTACCAATTTCACCACATTCACTATGGCCAAATCCCAGCTCAAGAAATATTGCATTATCGCACACTCCAGCTTGAATAAATACAGGTAATTGAGATTTCACTTTTCCATTTGTAATTTCAATTACATCACCATTCTCAATATTATGCCTCTTAGCAAATGCTGGCGATACTGTCGCATAATTATCCCAAACTATTTTGGTTATCGGATGCGGTAACTCATAAAGCCAACCATTATTGGCAAATCGCCCATCAAAGGTGTAAGCACCGGAATGAATTCCAAGAAGTATCCTATCAGAATAAGTTTTAGTACTGCCTTTGAAATTTTTCAATGTGAAGGTTGGTCTTATGTTTTGATTGTTAGTGAGATTTACGAAACCATCATGCAATGAAGCATACCAGAAAGATTCAAAATCTACAGCAGGTTTTATCTTTGGATAAACTTCTTTTTCCCAACGTGATTTCAATTTTTTATGATACATCTTTTCATGGTAAGGCTCATTATAAACAAATGTGAGTATTATTGATTCTTTTTGTCTTGTGTTGTAGAGTGGATTAATTACTGGTTGTTGTAAATTTATCACGTTTAAGTAGGTTTGAAAATCATTCCAACTTTCTAGGGGATTATGAATTGGCAAAATGAAATCGCTAAGAGAAGCTGTTTCCGTTTTTAATTCCGATAAAGTAACAGTAAGATTGACCTTTTTAAGAGCTTCTTTGAAATCTAGATTCGATAAATCATAAACTGGATTAGCATCAAAGTTAATTAAAACCTCTACGTTACCTTTTTTAATTTTTGTAATAAGCTCTTGAAAATCATTCAAGTCATTTTCTGGTGAAAGGGAAATTAAACTCTGAGAAAAGTCGTATAAATTAGTTGCATCTAAAATTTCATTAATTAACAGTATAAGTATATTTTCTTCTTTTGACAATCTATTACCTGCAAGAACTACACTCCGCCCTCTGTTTCGAATTAAGTCTTCAACTAAAGTTTTAATAACTTTTTCATCCAGATTAAACTTTTTAACTACTACATTCAAATCAACTTGTGCAATTAATTGTGATAAATTGTATGGGATAGTTAATTGTTTTTTGACTCTTTTATTGATCTCATTAATCAAGCCAAACAGAAATTCTCTAATAAAATCTGACCTTAGTTTTATTCGATAATCAGCATTTGCCCCTGTTAACGTTAAATTCCCTTCTAAGACGTATAAACGACTGAAATTTTTCAAATCATCGACATTTCTTGTCTTTGCATATCTAATTGTTTGATTTACAAAATCACCATCAGAGTTTAAAAAATCACTTTCAATAGCCAATATTACTTTTGCTTGTTCTAATTTGACTGAAGGAACACTGTCAAGATTATAACATTCTTTCCACGCATAAAATTGATTTTTATTAGTTAATACGTCGTAGAAATAAAGTTTTGCTGTAGGATAAGTTTCCACAAATTCACTTAAAACTTGCAAAGCCGTAGCAGAATTAATTTTTCTGGAGATAATTGCAATCTCTTTACCATTTTTTACAGCTTCATTTAAAGATTTTTTTATTTGATCCTCGGCTGACTTCCAACTAACGGATGAAAATACTTTCTCCGATAATTTTTGCAAAGGTTCTCCTAATCTATCAGGATCATATAAATTTAAAATTGATGCCTGTCCACGAACACAAACTTTCCCTTGACTTACTGGATGTTCAGGATTACCATCTATTTTAATTGGTCTACCCTCGCGAGTTTTAATTAAAACCGAGCAATTCCTAGAACAACAGTTTAACGTAGAAGCATAATAGTTTGCTTTTCCTAAAATGATTTCTTCCGGTTGCCTGTTATATGGAACAATTTCGCCTTTATCTTTATAATTTGTGCAGGCTGCAAAAGCAAAAGCTGAAGAAGCTGAAAGAAGAGCTAAAAATTTCCTTCTGGAAATTGGTGGCATCGATTCTAAATCAACAAAATCAATAGCCCCTTCGAGAAATTCATCGTGTTTAATCTTTTTTAACTCTTCAGGATCGTAGTATTCGCGTAAACTCTTCCAGTATTCTTTCCCCGAGTTTTTGTTTTCCATTTTGTTACTCATTGCTTAACTCTTTTAATTGCGTCAGGATTTTCGATAAACTTGATTTTGTTTGATGAGCCATTAGTTAATTTGAAAACTTTATTCAGAGGTAATAAAGAAAGAAAAGAGAAGGCAATAAATGAGAAGCTTAACTTACCGACAAATTTTTTTCGACTAATTGATTTTAATTTTTCTACCATATACTTGCCTTAATTTATATTTGATTTATCTGTGACAGGCAAAACAATTTTCTGGACCATTGTTGATAGATGAGATATAATTCAATTTAACTTTTGCATTTCGATGACAATCAAGACAACTTGCCATTGTAAAGGAAGATACTTGTTTAACAACATCCATGTTCTTCACATCACCATGGCATTCTTCACAACTTATGCCTCTGTTTACATGAACGCTGTGATTGAAATAAGCAAAATCAGCCAGCCTATGAATCCTTTTCCATTTAATTGGTTGATTATTTTGATAGGCTGTCGTTAATTGAATAATTGTAGGTCGATCTTTTCTTGAAACGGTGTGACAATTCATACAAATATTTAGAGAAGGCACAGAGGCAAATCTCGACTTTTCAACAGAAGTGTGACAGTATTTACAATCAATTCCCATCTCGCCAGCATGTAACTTATGAGAAAAAGGAATTGGTTGTTCAGGTGCATATCCAATTCCATCTCTTTCCGGTCGAGATACGAAATAAGTTATTGCGAAAGATAGGATAATAAAAAAGACAGTAACAGGAACACGAATTTTCAGTATGTAATCTAGATACTTATTGTCCATTTAGTTCTCGCAATTATTTTCAAAGCAGTCAAGATTATTGGATAAAATGTGTTTAACAACATTATTAAGACTATAATACGAAATTCGATTTTTAATAGAAACACAATTTTTAATATAAAATTAAATAGTAATAACCATCCAACTTCCGAAAAATTTTCCTTATTAATTATTAATTAAATTTTTAATTCACTAAATTTGAGTATGATTCGATAAAAAATTAAATGAAACTGCATGAAAAAATATTAATATTTTTCCTTTCACTTCTCATTGTTTACAGCTCAATTGGTACAATTGTCGTATTTCAACAAATAAAATTTTATCACAAAAAATCCATCAGGTCTCAAATATTAAATCATAACTTTCCGCAATTAGTTGAAAAGCTTTCTTTCTCAAAAGAAGATTTAAATAAAGGTAAGTTACACTTCATTGAAGAGCATGAATTCAGATTCAATGGTAAACTATACGATATTATCGAAAAATTAGAAACCGACGACTCCTTACACTTCATTTGTATCAATGATACAGAAGAAGAGAAATTAGAAGAGAAATTTCTCGAATTCGTAATTAATAAGAATAATGATTCGGAAATACCTTTACCTGTTAAACAAATATTAAAACTTCTCAATTCAGATTTCTATTTTCAGACAAGCTCGATAAATCTAAAACTTTCTTTCCTTGTTTTTAAATTTATTGATTTGCCTTTTGTTTTGATTTATAATTATCCTGCCATACCAGACCCTCCTCCTAAAACATACATCATTAATACTTAATAAGTCAAAAATTCGTAGTGATTGATTAAAATCAAATGTATTGTTTGGTGGACAGATTTTAGTTATTTGTAAATTTATATAAGCAAAGTAAAGAACATATTCTATCACTACTTTATTAAAAATATTATTTCAACAAGCTATTAGTATGTTTCAATAATGAAGATTTTTAAGTAACAAACTAATTATCAAAGGAGGAAAAAATGGTTAATTACATTTTTTCATTTATTATGATTTTTATTACCTCACTAACTCTATTTGCTCAAGAAAAATACGATGATAAATTTTATTTAATCCCTAAATCAGATACAATTTCTCATCAATTAGAAGAAGTCGTTGTTACAGGTACAAGAACTCAACAGAAAGTAATTGATGTTCCCTATTCAATAAATTATCTCTCCACGGTTGATTATATTTATGATAGAAAAGTATCTATCAACGATGTCTTGGGATTTGTTCCGGGAGTCTTTATGCAATCACGATATGGCAATCATGATGTGAGAATTTCTATTCGAGGTTTTGGAAGCAGGTCGAACTCTGGCATTCGTGGAGTTAGAATTTTATTGGATGGAATTCCAGAATCAGAACCCGATGGTCAAACAAGAATAGAGGCTATCGATTTTAATTCTGTTGGTAGAATCGAAATTCTAAAAGGAAACTCTTCATCACTTTATACAAATGCACCCGGTGGAGTTGTAAACTTCATTAATAATGTTTACAATCCAAATAACCAAATTATCCAGTTTAACGAAATTGGAAGTTATGGACTGCGAAGAAATGGTTTAAAGTTAAATCTCAGATCAAAAAATTACGGTATGATTTTCACTTATACTTATCATCACTTTGATGGTTATCGAGAACATAGTCCAGACTACTGGCACATAGTCAATTCGGTAGTTGAAGTTACACCTGGAGATGATTCCAGATTGGAAATTTTGGGTTATTTTGTCGATGGAGTAATTAAATTGCCGGGCTCCCTCACAAAAGGAGAGTTCGAAACAGATCCTATACAGGCAGCTGCTAATGAAAAGAATTTCGATTTTAGAAGACAATCGACTAAAGGAAGAATAGGTTTACGGTATAATAAATTCTTTGGCGAGAAGAAAACAAATGAAATAGAAATTACTACTTACGGAACATTAAAATACTTTCATAGAACTGACAGGAGTTATCGTATCATAAACCGATATGGCCTTGGAGCTACAACAAAATACGTTAATAGAGATAACTTAGCCGGCCTGGATAACGAACTCTCAATAGGTATAGATCTTTTTAAGCAAGGTGGCCCTGTAGAAAGGTACAATAATATTAATGGTATTAAAGGTGACAATCTAAGAGAACTTCAGGATGATATCATTTCGAATGCAGGTGTATATATTCAAGATATGATTTATTTACTTCCAAAAAAATTAAGTTTACTCGTTTCCGGGAGATATGAAAGAATTACTTTCTTCACAGCAAACAGATTAGGAGAATTCCAGAATGCTCAAAGAACATTTGATGCATTTACGCCAAAACTTGCTCTCAATTATAAACTTAACCCAGAGATTGCTCTCTATGGTTCTGTTGGTTATAGTTTTGATGTCCCTGCTGGTAATGAATTAGATAATTACCCCCTAAGCTCAGACAACGGATCCGGTGTTCTTAACCCAGATTTAAAACCCCAACTTTCATTAAATACTGAACTTGGACTTAAAGGAAGAGTAAAGTTTGAAGATCTACCCATTCTCTCAGATAATATTTTTGACCTAACGCTCTTCAGTAGTGTTATACGTGATGAAATAATACCATTTGAAGTATATGGTTCAGTATATTTCAGAAATGCTGGTAAAACCTGGAGAAGAGGTATTGAATTTGGAAATGACTCAAAATTAATTTATGGATTTAAACT
>CAKZPH010000080.1 GCA_937138605.1 uncultured Ignavibacteriales bacterium | reverse complement strand
AAGAAGAAGTTGAAGCTATTAATAATCCTGAAAACCCATACGCCGGTACTCGCAAGATTCCGTTTAGTAATGAAATTTACATTGAAGAGAGTGATTTTATGGAAAATCCACCAAAAGGATATCATCGATTAATACCCGGTGGAGAAGTAAGGTTAAGATATGCGTATATCATTAAATGTGAAGAAGTTGTAAAAAATGAAAAAGGCGAAATTGTTGAATTAAGATGTACCTACGACCCTGAAACAAAAAGTGGTAGCGGAACAAGTACTAAAAAAGTTAAAGGCGTTATACATTGGGTTTCAGCGAAGCATTGCATTGAAGGTGAGGTAAGATTATATGATAGATTATTCAATGTTGAAAATCCCGGTGAGATGGAAAATTGGCTGGATGCAATTAATACAAAATCGTTAGAAATTATTCCAAATGCTAAACTTGAACCAACTCTTAGAAATGCTAAACCTCTTGACAAATTCCAATTTGAAAGATTGGGATATTTTTGCGTTGATAATAAATTAACTACAAAAGATAGATTGGTTTTTAATCGAACAGTGACTCTTAAAGACACGTGGTCAAAAATCGTTAACAAACAAAAAAATTTGAAATAGGATAACTCCTCTGTTCGATTTATTCGGTAATTGTTTTTTACGTGATATTGATTTGCATTGTAGAAATTTTCTCAATTGCAGCTTCTACTCTAATTTTTATTTCTTCTTTCCCTAAAATATATAGTAAGTCAAAAATACCTGGCCCTGCACTCATACCAGACAACGATAACCTCAAGGGATGAATTAATTTACTTTTCGAAATTTGTAATTTTTCTGCAATTGAATTTAGAGCTAATTCATAGTCATGTTTATGGGGCTCATCTAGATTCTCAAACTCGCTTATTAGAAGTCTAAGATGTTCTGGTGTTTCTTTTTTCCAATGCTTTTGTATCGATTGACTTTCATATTCTTCAGGTCGTTGAAAGAAATAATAACCTTTTGTTAAAATTTCATGAACAAATTCTATTCTTTCATGCATGGATTCAATAATTAGCTTTAAATAATCATCACAAAGGTTTAAGCTCGCATACTTTGATTTTTTTAGTTCGTCTTTTAGAAATGGAAGGAGTTCTTCAACTGATTTTTTTCTTATGTGCTCACCATTTAACCATTGAAGTTTTTTTAAGTCAAAAACAGCGCCTGATTTGTTAACTCTATCAAGAGAAAATAGATTAATTAAATCATCGAGATAGAAAAACTCTCTGTCATTCCCTGGATTCCATCCCAGAAGGGCAACGAAATTAATCAACGCTTCTTTCAAGTAACCTTTTGCTCGATAATCTTCAACCGCAACATCTCCTTGTCGTTTACTTAATTTTGAACGATCTGGATTTAGTAATAATGGAAGGTGAGCAAAAACTGGTTTTTCCCAGCCGAAATATTCATATAACAAAACATGTTTTGGTGTTGATGAAAGCCACTCTTCACCTCGAATGACGTGAGAGATTTGCATTAAGTGGTCGTCCACTACGTTTGCAAGATGATATGTGGGATATCCATCACTTTTCAATAAAATCTGATCATCAATATTATTTGAGTCAAATTCTACCGTTTCACGAATTACATCATTAAATCGAATGACATTATTTTCTGGAACATTTAAGCGGATGACATATGGTTCCTTTTGCTCTAATTTTTCTTCGATCTCCTCTTCTGAGAGTCTTAGACAATACTTATCGTATTTAACCTGAGGCAGTCTCTGTTCAATTTGTTTTTGCCTCAACTTTTCTAATCTTTCAGTTGTACAAAAACAGTAATATGCATGACCTTTTTGAACTAATTCGTGTGCATATTTTCTATAAATTTCCAGGCGTAGTGATTGAATGTAGGGTCCAAAAGGTCCGCCTACATCAGGACCTTCATCATAAGTCAAATTACACCATTTAAGCGTTTCGATTAAGTTTTCAACAGCACCTTCTACATATCTACTTCTATCAGTATCCTCTATTCTTAGCACGAACTTTCCATTGTTCTTTTTGGCAAACAAAAAATTATACAATGCTGTTCTAAGTCCACCAACATGTAAGTAACCAGTAGGAGAGGGCGCAAATCTTGTTCTTATTTGTTTCATATTTTTCTTGAAATTTTTACAAAAATAATAAAGTGAAATGAGACGATTTAAAATAAAAGAGGCTCGCAAAGGTCGCTGGGCGCTAACGCTCTGCAAGCCTTATAGGGAGGTCAAAATGAAATTACATTTTTAAAGCTTCTAAATATCTTTCCGTAACAGCATCCCAGTTAATGACGTTAAACCAATTTGCAACGTATTCGTTGCGCCTGTTTTGGTATTTAAGATAATACGCATGTTCCCAAACGTCAATACCCAAAATTGGGTACCCTTTTAGTTCAGATAAATCCATTAAGGGGTTATCTTGATTTGGTGTAGAACCTATCAATAAATTACCTTGATTGTAAACTAACCAGGCCCAACCTGATCCAAATCGACCAAGAGCGGCTTCAGTTAACTTAGCTTTAAAGTTGTCAAAAGAACCAAAAGTTGATTCAATTGCTTTCTTCAATTCACCCTTAGGCTCACCACCACCATTTTTTGTCATTATTCTCCAGAATAAGTCGTGATTATAGTGGCCACCACCATTATTTCTAACGGCAACAGGATATTTTGAAATATTAGTTAACAGTTCAATGAGAGATAAATTTTCCATCTCAGTATTTGCTATAGCATTATTTAAATTATTAACATAGGCACCATGATGTTTACTCCAGTGAATTTCCATTGTCTGGGCATCAATGTAAGGTTCGAGTGCATCATACGGATATGGTAATGGAGGTAATTCATATTTCGGCATAGTTTGCATACTCCTTTGTTTATTTTTTTCGTTTGGATAGTTTTTGCCAATAATTTTGATTGGATTTGTAAGGAATGTCACTGATAGAATAGAAACTGATTTTAAGAATGTTCGTCTTTCCATGTTAAACTGATTAAACTGAAAATGATGAACCACAACCGCAAGTACGAGTAGCATTAGGATTCTTAAAAACAAATCCGCGACCCATTAGCCCATCAGTGAAATCTAGAAAAGTTCCATTCAAGTAAAAAAGACTTTTTGTATCGATTATAACGCGTAATTCGTCTGAGTCGGAATAAACTAATTTATCATCTTCCCTTAATTTGTTATCAAAAGCAATCGAATAAGTGAAACCGGAACATCCACCTCCCTTTACTCCAATTCTCAGGAAATAAGTAGATCTATCTAAATTATTATCACTCATTATTTTTTTTATTTCCGCTAATGCTTTTTCAGTAATGGTTATCTCAGAGATTTCAGTATGAATCGCCGGCATATTATTTCTCCTTAACTTTTAGTAGTTAGTTCTTTTCTCTTAACTGCAAATTCAGGATAGTTCAATAAATAAACATCAAAATCAATTTTCTTCAAAATATTTTTCATAGTAAGATGGTTTATAAATTCATTAGCAAGTAGTTCACTTTCTGTATAACTTATGTTAATATCTTTAGATTTAAGATAGTGTTTTAATCCAAATTGAATATCTCGGTAAAAAACGTTTGATTTATGAAAAAATGGGTAATTAGCTTTCAAGTAATTTAAAACATTAATTTCTTCTTGTTTAATCAATGAAAAATATTTTTCCACTGATTTTTCCACGTTAACCTCGCCTTATTTTTTTCTTAAATCTTTTATCACTTCAGAGAATTTTTGAATTACGTAATCAATTTCCTCAAAAGAATTGTACTTGCTTAAACCAAATCGTACTGATGATTTAATTTGTTCTTCTGACAAACCTATAGCGGCTAATACACTAGATTCTTCACCTTTACCTGATGCACAAGCTGAACTTGTTGAGAATGCAATATCTTTAATTCTTTTGTATAACATATCAGAATTAATTTCTTCAAATCGAACATTCAAATTGTTTATTAATCTCAACTCCATTGAACCGTTAACATGGGTTCCGTCTATAAAAGTTAAAAAACCATTCAATAAATGATCACGCAAACTTTTAATGAACGAATAATTTTTTTCAAAGTCACGACATACAATTTCAAAACATTTTCTAATGCCAACAATTAACGGGACATTTAAAGTTCCTGATCTTAAACCTTTTTCTTGACCTCCACCATATAAAATTTTATGCAATCTTATTCGTGGATTCTTTTTACGCATAAATAAAATTCCAACTCCTTTGGGACCATGTGTTTTATGTCCACTTAACGAAACCAGATCAGCTTTTAAATCGCTAAGATTAAGTTGAATTTTTCCAAATGCTTGAGCTGCATCAGTATGGAAAAAAATATTTTCTTTTACACAATGTTCAGCAATTTCTTTTACTGGTTGCAGAGTACCGATTTCATTATTAGCTGTCATTACTGTAACCAGAATAGTATCGTTTCGAATTTTTGAAAAGATTTTATCAATCGAAACAATTCCATTCGGTTCAGGATTAATAATCGTTGTTTCAAAACCATTTTTTGCTAAAAATTTTACTGGTTCTAAAACTGATGGGTGTTCAATTGCAGTAGTAATAATGTGTTTACCTCTGCTCGAGTAAGCTAATGCAATACCTAATATTGCCAGATTATTTGATTCGGTTGCACCACTTGTAAAGATGATTTCATCAGGTTCACATTTTAAAATTTCTGCAATTTTATTTCTTGAACTTTCAACAACTGCTTCAGCTTCCCACCCAACTTTATGTTGAGTGCTTGAAGGGTTGCCATAAATTTTATTGAAATAAGGAAGCATTGCTTCAATGACTTCATCATCAACTCTTGTTGTTGAGTGATTGTCAAGATAAATTGGAAAACTTATCATAACCAACTTTAGTCAAAATTTTTTACAGCAATGATAGATTTTGGTAAAAATAAAAAACGTTCAGTAATAATATTTGAATCGGGAAACAGTATTTTCATATCTTTCTTACTCAATAATCGAATTTCACTGATTAAATCAATTGCTTCTTCTTTCGATTTAATTTTTTTCCACCACAATAGGTTCAAATGTGTTAAGATCCAAATTTGAATCTTTATTGGAAAAAATTGAAAAAAAGGGAAGAAAAAGTGTTGTTCAATGGGGAATAATTTATTTGGAGTTTGAACAAAATATCGCTTACCAACTCTTCTGATTTCATCAGCCATATTCTTCTGATCTTCAAATGTATTTAGATGTTCAATCACTGAATTTGAAAACACTAAATCAAATTCTTTATTTGTAAATCTGGATAAATCTCTTGCATCGCCAATTACTGATTTAATTTTCGAATTATTTGATTTTTGTTCTGTTATGTTGAGCAAAATAATTTGAATGTTTGACTCTTCTTCTGGAAATTTTAACGTATCCCAAAAATATGCAGTTCCACCAACGTCAAGAATTTTAATTAAATCTTTCTTTGGAAGGATTTTTAGTAATTTCTTTAATCGTTTCTTACGTAAAATAGTAGCAAGTGATTTTGGATCGGATGCATCAGCAAGTAATTTGGTGAATTTGGATAACATACATTAATGATCATAAAAAAAAATGCAAAATTAAAAACCAAAAATTCGTATTGATTTTTCAGCTAATTCGATTAAAGGTTTAAAATATACACCAAACACGAGAGTCGGTATTAAGAGACTAAAAGATATTAATACATGTCCAAGTTCGATTTTTTGTTCATAAGTTGAAATCGATTCTCTTAAAAACATATTTTTAACAACCCTCATGTAATAATAAAGTGAAATTACACTATTAACAACACCGACTAAAGCTAACCAAAGCCAACCTGTGTTAACAAGCGCTGCAAATAGATAAAGTTTTGCAATAAAACCAGCCGTCGGTGGAATTCCCGTCAATGACACAAGAAAAATGGTTAAGGATACAGTCAAAAATGGTGCTTTATAACCAAGGCCGGTGTAATCATCAATATCTTCTGAACCTAACTTATCGGAAATTAACATAACAATAAAAAACGCTCCCAGATTCATAAATAAATAAATTGCGAAATAAATAAGTATTGCTAAAATTCCCTGATTATCTAATATCACAAAACCACTCAGCATATATCCAGCATGGGCGATACTTGAGTATGCTAACATTCTTTTTAAATTATTCTGCCATAAGGCTGCAAGATTTCCTAAGGTCATTGTAAGAACTGATAAAACCGCTAAAATATCATTCCATTGAAATCCAGGTAAAATTGCCCATAATGATGCTTGAAGATTAGTAGCTGCATAATCCACAAAAGCAACTTTTAGAAAACGGATAAGGATTGCAAATCCTGCAGCTTTACTTGCAACTGATAAAACAGCTGTTATTGTTATAGGAGCGCCTTCATATACATCGGGTGTCCAGAAATGAAAAGGTGCCATGGAAATTTTGAAACCAAATCCACCAATGATCATTAAACCTGCGATAACAAGTGTTAATGTGTTATAATTCTGATTTGCTAAATAAAAGTTGATCAAATAAATATTTGTAGTTCCTGTAAGACCATAGAGGATAGAGATTCCATAAATCATCACTCCAGAAGCAACTGCGCCAAATATGATATATTTCAATGAAGCTTCAGCAGAACGCGGTACCTTTCGAGTGAATCCAGCTAATATATAAGAAGATAAACTCACCATTTCAAAAGCTAGATAAATCGTAATTAAATCAGTGGATGAGGTAAGTAAAAACATTCCCAAACCAAAGGAGGCTAATAAGGCATAATATTCACCGCGATTTTCAGTTGACTCGTTAATTTCTTTTGAAAGAATCGAGAAAAGCACAGTATATATTAGAGAAAGAAGAATTATGAGTTTGAAATAGAAAGCAAAGGAATCTGTGATGTAAAGACCCACATTAGCCATTCCCGTGGAAAACAAAAAGCCAGATGCATTCGGAGTTGTAAAACTAAAATATCCGGTAATTACGTATCCAATCAAACTAAGAACAGGTAACAAGTGCTTTGATTTTCTAAAAAATAAATCAACTAATAACAAAATGAAAAATGTTAATGTTAGAGCAATCTCAGGATAGAAAAAATTTAGAGAATGAAGAATATTACCTAGCTTATCCATCTTTCTTTATCACTTGATTATTAAACTTAAATTAGAAAATACAACAGGTGCATTAGAGACTACTTCGACAAGTTTGTTAATTGAACTATTCATGAGATTTAACATAGGTGAAGGATAAATTCCAAAAAATATAACTATAACTGCAAGTGGAGCTAAAGCAGCAATTTCTATTTTATTTACATCTGGTAACTGAGACCACTTTGGATTAAGTTTTCCAAAGAAAACTCTTTGCAAGGTCCATAACATGTATCCTGCAGTAAGTAAGATTCCCAACGTAGAGATAGCCGCAATAATTCTAATTGAATCAGAGCTGAAGGCACCCAGAAATACTAGCGCTTCTGAGATAAATCCACTAAGTCCTGGTAAACCAATAGATGCAAAAAATGCTACTGTAACTATTCCAGTATAAACTGGCATTTGAAGAGCGAGACCGCCGAAATCATTTACTCCACGAGTGTGAGCTCTATCATAAACAACTCCAACAATCATAAATAACATTGCTGTGATTGTTCCATGATTGAACATTTGAAACAATGCTCCAATCGTTCCTTGCGTTGTAAGAGAAGCCATTCCAAGCAAAACATAACCCATATGACTGATGCTCGAATATGCAATTAAACTCTTGAAATCTTTTTGAGCCATTGCACATAAAGCACCATAAATTATATTAATCGCCCCAAAAATTGCAATCCAATAAACTAACTGATTTGTAATTTCCGGAAATACAGGAAAGCTAATTCTCATCATTCCATAAGTTCCAAGTTTTAATAAAATTCCAGCAAGTATAACACTTATTGGAGTAGGTGCTTCAACATGTGCATCTGGTAACCATGTATGGAAGGGGAACATTGGTACTTTTATGGCAAATCCGATGAATAAAAATATGTAAGCGATAAAACGGAGGTTGTGTGGATTAAAAGGTGATAACAATCCTTCTTTTGAATAATTGGAAGGATTCATCATCTGAAGCATGTTGAAAGTATATACTTGCGTTCCATCGGGTAAAATTTCATATGTACTGAAGTATAAGCCTAGCATCACAAGAAGCATGAGAACGGAACCAACCAGGGTATATATAAAGAACTTAATAGCGGCATATTCTTTTCTTGGACCGCCCCAAATTCCAATCAAGAAATACATTGGAAGGAGCATAATTTCCCAAAAGATGTAGAATAGGAAGAAGTCAAGTGCTAAAAATGATCCTATCATTCCAGTATCGAGTAATAAATAAAGAGCGAAATAACCTTTTATAGCTTTGGGAATATTCCATGAAGCTATTACGCCAAGAAAACAAATTAAAGCTGTTAGTAAAACCATGGGCATTGATAAACCATCCACACCAAGGAAATAATCAATCTTGATGGTGCCAATCCATTCCACAAGATTTTTTATCTCAATCCATCTCCATTTTTCAACAAATTGGAATGAATTAGGATCATTTATACCAACTGCTTTATAATTAAAATTTATCCAGAGAATAACCGAAAGAACCAGTTGTGAAAACGTTATGATTAAGGAGATTAACTTAATTAAAGTAATCTTTTTACTATCAATAAGTAAAATGATAACCATCCCAAGGATGGGAAGAAAAGTGATTAAACTGAGATATGGTATTCCAGCCATTAACTACGGGCCTCCGTTACTTAAATCGACTTAATTATAAAAAATAAAATTATAATTCCTGTTAAAACCATGACCAAATAAGTTTGAACTTTTCCAGTTTGAAGTTTTCTAAATATTAATCCAAAAAATCCTGTAAAACTTGCTGTCAAATTTACCGCACCATCAATAACTTTATTATCAAATAATCCACTTGAAGCTGAAAACCATCTTGTCACTCCTGCAACTCCATTTACAATTCCATCTATAATTTTTAAGTCAAACCATGCAAGTACTTTCGAAAGTCCGATTGTAAATGCGACAAAAGTTTTTGAGTAAAGTTCGTCAAAATACCACTTATTCAATGAAAACTTATATAGTAAAGAAAGTTTTAATGCTAATTTATCTGCACTAATTATTCGCCATTGATAAATAATTAACGCAAGAAGAATTCCCAATCCAGCCATAATCAACGAAATTATCATCGCAGTAGAATGAGCATGATGTACTATTTCTGTATAAACTTTTGAATGAATGATTTTATGGGCAGAGGAAATTTCACTTTGAATCATAAATGGAAAGGCCATTTCTTTAGGAACAATAGTATGAGGCGTTTGAATCCATTTGTAAAACCAACCTGTTTCAATATTTAATGGATTAGGAGAAAAGAAAATGAAGATAGAAAGCAAAGCTAGTGAAATTAAGGGAATAAGCATTGTTGTTGGTGATTCATGAGCATGTTCAAATTTTTGATAGTCGCGAGGTTCACCATGGAAAGTTAATATGACCAAACGAAACATATAAAAGGCTGTCAGCATTGCAACAAAGAATCCAATGACAGGAAAAAACCAGTATCCTGTTAATTGTGCAAATGCGAGTGTTCCACCTAAAATTCCATCTTTACTCAAAAATCCAGATGTGAGAGGAATTCCTGAGATAGCTAAAGTAAATATGATAAATGTATAATATGTTATGGGTAGTTTTTTTCTTAGACCGCCCATAAATCGAATATCTTGTTCATGATGCATAGCGTGAATTACTGAGCCTGAACCAAGAAATAAACCGGCTTTGAAGAATGCATGCGTAATTAAATGTAGAAATGCAAAGAAATATGCACCAACACCTAATGACATTATCATATAACCTAACTGACTGACGGTAGAATATGCAAGTATTCGTTTAATATCAGTTTGCGTAATTGCTATTGTTGCTGAAATAAACGCAGTTATTGCGCCTATTGATGCGATGAATAATAGTGCATCTGAAGTGAGCATTACAAAAATTCTAGCGACTAAGTAAACTCCTGCAGCCACCATCGTGGCAGCATGAATTAATGCACTTACTGGTGTTGGACCTTCCATTGCATCAGGTAACCAGACGTGTAGTGGAAATTGAGCTGATTTACCAATCGCTCCACAGAAAATTAAAATTCCTACTAGGGTGAGAACACTTCCACTGTTAAAGGGCAAGTTGCCTTGACTTATTTGACTGAATATTTCGCTGAAAGTAAAAGTGTGGTAGTGTGCAAATAGAATTAAAATGCCAAGAAAGAATCCAATGTCACCGATTCTGTTAACGATAAAGGCTTTTTTTGCTGCATCAGCGGCTGATTGTTTTTCAAACCAAAATCCAATTAATAAATATGAACTTAATCCCACAAGCTCCCAGAAGATATACATCATTAAGAAATTGTGAGTTAATACAATTCCTAGCATTGAAAACGTAAAAAGACCAAGATATGCAAAATATCGGGAATACCTTGGGTCACCTTCCATATATTTAATCGAGAAAAGATGAACAACAAAACTTACAATGTAAACTGTAAGCATCATAATAGCCGAAACATTATCAACTTGAATACCCAGATTAATTCCAAGTTTACCTAAAAATGGAACCTTACCAAAATCAATCCATTGAAATTCATATACTAAATCTTTGATTTCGTAATAGGATAATTTTTGATGGACAACTACTATTGAAGCGAGAAGACCTAAAAAAATTGTAGAGATTTCGACTAAATGACTCCTTGAAATTCTTTTACCGAAGAATATTAAAATTATAAAACCAATTAATGGTAGAAAAAGGTTAATTGCAGATAGTTGAATTAACAAATTTTCGTTCATTATTCTTTTAGCCTATCTATTTCGTCTACATTAACAGTGTTGAAGTGCTTATAAATATTTAAGACTATTGCCAGAGCAATTGCTGCTTCAGCGGCAGCTAAAATTATGACAAACAGTGCCACAATCTGACCATTATAACCAAAGTTCCCATAGCGAGCAAAAGCAACGAAATTTATGTTTGCTGAGTTTAGTATAAGTTCAATTCCCATCAAAACTTGAATAGCATTCTTTCTTGTTAAAACGGCAAATATTCCCATTGAAAATAATATTGCACTTAAAGTAATAAAGTGATATAACCCTACACTCATTATTCAGCCTCATCTGAAATTGTTTTCTCTTTTCGTGCAATCATAACTGAGCCAATTAAGGCAACTAGAAGAATAATTCCTGCTAACTCAAAAAGCAACATATAATCAACAACTAAGATTCTTCCGAGGTCATAAACTGTTTTATCGCTTAAACTTGGTTCAGCTTTTCGCCATTCTGTTTTTGTTAATGCTGCTAGAAGAAGGCCACCTAGAATTCCCACAACGGCAGTTGCAGGTATTATATGAATACTCTCTGTTTTAATTTCCACATTGGTTATTTTATTTGTAAGCATCACACCAAATATGATAAGCACTAAAATT
>CAKZPH010000079.1 GCA_937138605.1 uncultured Ignavibacteriales bacterium | reverse complement strand
CGGCAAAAAACTTTTTTCTTGCCAAAAGAAGGATTTTTTTCTTTGTCTCGTTATTTTTGGTTGACTTCATAGGAAACTATTTTAGTATTTTTCGTTTCCATTTTACGAAATTATAATCAGTATGTCAAATTAATTTCAAAGTGATTGTATAATTTGTCTGGAGACGAAATAACTTTTAAACTGCTATTTAAGAATTTGAACTTAGATTAGTTGTAAAATATACACAACTGAATATGAAAGGTTGATTTTTTATTGAGATAATAAATAATGAAACTTTAAGACGGGCTATAATCAAATTAAGTTTTTTGCTTTTTCTTCTTAGCAGCGGGAAAGAGAATGTTGTTTAATATCAATCTATAACCCGGAGAATTTTTAAACAGTGAAAGATCTGTGGGTGGATCACCAACTTGATGCTGATAATCTTCCGGATCATGTCCACCAAGAAAACAAAAGGTCCCTCTTCCAAAATCACCTCGAATATATTTTACCTGATCTGTTCCTTCACGTTTTCCCATTATAGTAACAGTCTTTTTAATCAATTTTTCACGAAAAGCTGTTGTTTGGCCAAGAAAACCTCGAATAACATTTACATGATTTTGAGTTAACATCGTAGGAACTGGATCATATTTTGCAGAGAATTCAAAAAGAGTAAAATAATCATTCTCAAAGTTACCAATCTCAGCTGGCTGAATATCAATATCAGAATACTCATAGACATAAGGATTCATTTCTAGCTTAAAATCGGTAAAGGCAAGAGATTGTGAAAAATCTAATTTCGATTGTGCATCTGGATCAGGTGGATCTCCATCGTACATTTTGTCACATATATCAACATTCTTTGCAGCAAGAGCTATATCATATGAATCAGTAGCTGAACACATCGCAAAGAGAAATCCTCCATTGGCAACATAACTCTTTATAGCAAACGCAACATCTTTCATCATGTCACTGACTTTTCTGTAACCATTCTTTTTAGCATTATTCTCGTATAAAATTTGCTGCTCGATGTACCACTGAGCATTCGCAAAACTTGCATAAAATTTTCCATACTGACCTGTAAAATCCTCATGGTGTAAATGTAACCAATCATACTTTGCTAAATCACCACGGAGAACTTCATCATTCCAGATTTTATCATATGGAATTTGGGCATAGTCAAGTGCAAGTGTAACCGCATCGTCCCATGGATTAAATCCAGGTGGAACGTAAACTGCAATTTTAGGTTCTTTCTCTAAACGAACAACATCCATGTTATTATTTTCATCTTGAACTTCGGCAAGTATGCGAGATGCTTCAGAACCGCTAATCGTAGTAAAACTCACTCCACGTATTCTACAAATATTCGCAACGTCTTCACTATAATCCATCATAAAAGAACCACCACGATAATTCAAAAGCCAATCAACAACCATTCCTTTTGTCAATGCATAATAGGCAATACCATATGCTTTGAGATGGTCACCTTGTCTTAAATCCATTGGAATTAGAATTTTCCCTTGAGCGAATAAAGCTGCAATCAATATAAAGTTTACAACAAAAAATTTAATCAACGTCATCATGTTAAAATTATTTTATTAAACTCCCGATTGTATACTAAAAATATATCATCTGAATAATCAAGTTAAATCAAATTTTCAAGGAAAAATCGAATTAGATTACTCAACTTATGTTACTTTTTTCCATCGATTTTGAACGGGACTTATAAATGTAAATTGGCTCTGCATGATTCATCACACTTTGTTTAGTAATTATGCATTTCTCCAAGTTTTTTCTTGAAGGAAGGTGATACATTATATCTAGCATAAAATCTTCAACAATAGATCGTAACGCACGGGCACCTGTTCTCCTTTCCACGGCTTTTTCAACAATTGCATCGAGTGCTTCAGGTTCAAATTCAAGTTCCACATTTTCTAATGAAAACAATTTCTGAAACTGTCGAAGAATTGCATTCTTAGGTTCTGTCAGGATTCTCTTAAGAGCTTCTTTATCAAGTGAGTGTAGTGGAGCAATGATTGGTAATCTTCCAATTAATTCAGGAATAAAACCAAATTTCAGAAGATCATCAGGCTGTATTTGTTCTAAAAGTTCATCTGTTGATACATCTCTTGTTCCTCTTATTTCAGCACCAAATCCTACTTTACTTTTGTTAGTTCTTTCTGCAATAATTTTATCAATTCCCTCAAACGCACCACCACAAATGAAAAGAATGTTTTTCGTATTGATGTTAATAAGCGGTTGTTCTGGATGCTTTCTTCCACCACGTGGTGGCACACCTGCAACTGTGCCTTCAAGAATTTTAAGAAGGGCTTGTTGAACTCCTTCACCCGAAACATCTCTTGTAATCGAAGGATTTTCAGATTTACGGGCAATCTTATCAATCTCATCAATGTAAACAATCCCCTTCTGAGCTTTTTCTATATTATAATCTGCCGCTTGTAATAGACGGACAAGCACTGTTTCCACATCATCACCTACATATCCAGCTTCTGTAATTGTCGTTGCATCTGCCATCGCAAAAGGAACGTCTAGTATTTTTGCAAGTGTCTGAGCAAGTAATGTTTTTCCTACTCCGGTTGGACCAACAAGAAGAATGTTGCTCTTTTCTATTTCAACATCATCAAAATTGTAATAAGAAGATTGAGAATTTATTCTTTTGTAATGATTGTAAACTGCAACAGCAAGAATTTTCTTTGCTTTTTCCTGACCAATTACGTATTGATCTAAAATAGATTTAATCAATTCTGGAGTTAGAACCGCACCTTTCCTGACCTGTGGAGAAAGTGTTTCCAGATTATTTCTTAAAATCTCAACTGCAGAACCAACACATAAATCACAAATGTATACATTTTTACCAGCAATCATTCCACCCACTTCCTCCGCACTTCTTCCACAAAAAGAGCAATAAACTAATTTATAATTTCTCTCGTTCATCTTATCTCCAATGAGTTATTCCTTTTGAATTCTTTGTATTAATTCTCTCACTTCATTTACAAAAATAGAGTTAGGAAATTCAGTAAGCAATTTAGTTAAATTTTCCTCAGCCCTTGATTTATCCCTTAATCCCCATACAAATATTTGCGCAATTCTGTATAATGCTTTATCTGAATAAATTGATTTTTCTTTTAAGTTGTAAAGAAAAGTTAGTTGAGCAAGTGCATCTGAATATTGATTGAGAGTAATGTAGATTTCAGCAAGTATATAACGCATTCTATTTTGAAAGATTGAATATTCATCATCAAGATTCATTGATTTAAGAATAGCAAGTAATTGATTGTATTTTTTTTCTTCGATCAATTTTTCGATTTGGAGAAGAACTTTAATCTGATTTTTATCCGATTCAAGCTCTTGAATAAACATCAAATATTCAATGGCATCATTTGCAATATCATTTTTGGGGAGTTGTTTTATATTAGATAGAACTGCTTTTGCTGAATCGATAAAACCTTTTTGAAGCAGAATTTTAGCAATTTGAAATTGAGCAAAATTTCGATCCAAATCTGTAGTTCTTGAAAAAACTCTAACCTGATTATAAAGATTTTCAGCACCATCAAGATGACCCTCTAAATACTCCATAGTTGCGAGAAGTAAGAGTCCCTTTGGATAATACTCAGTTAAAACATAATTATTTAGAAGTCGTTGAAGTTTAATTCGTGATTCTTGATAGTTTCGAAAATACTCTTTATAGAAATAGGCAATCTTATATATTGATTCTGACACTAAATCAGTTAGTGTGTAATTATTTACAATTATTGTATAATATTTAATAGCTTCACGAAGACGGTAATCAGTCGAATCAACTGGTGGTTTGAAGACCTTCCAAGCTAATTCTTTTGAATTTTGTTCTTCATCAAGAAGTTGCTCATAGGAGCGAGCAAGTCCAATGATACTCATTGCCTTTAAGTCAGGTTTATCCGGGTAGTTATCCATCAAGTACTCAAATGCTTTTATCGATTCAATTAAAAACTTTTCTTTAAGAGCTCGATTTGCAAAATCTAAAATCTCATACCCTCCCGATTTAACTAACTTATCAATGGTAATGGTTAGATCAAATGCTTTTTTGAAGTCTTTATTTTGAAAATAAAGCCACGACAAAATTTTTAGTATGGGATAACTATTCCTATCATAATTTTTCTCAAAGACTTCCAAAGCAGTTTTTAGGGCAAGTGGATTAGATATTATCTGTGCCAATTTGCTTTGAACAAAAGAAATTTGTTGCGGTTGTTTTTTGAGCAATTCAATCATTTCATAGCATGCATCAGAATAGTTAAGTGTGATTGAATAAAGAGAAATCAAATCAATTATGAAAATGTCATTATCGCTAATACGATTTTTTCCAAGTTTTAATATTTCAATTGCTTTGTCGAACAATCTATTTTGAATTAGAGTATTTGCAATGAATTTATATGCAACAGGATTTCTAGCATCGATATTGATTCCCTGATTAATGAAATATTCCACTGAATCCTTTATGCCTTTTCTGTCATAAACAACAGCAATCTCTCCATAAAGATTAAAATCTTTTGGCTGTTCTTTAAGTCTATTTTTCAAAAGCACAACTGCTTCATCGTATCTTTTAAGCTGAAAAAGTATTCGATAATAAGATTCGTAAAATTGATACTGGGAAGGATATCGAAAATACAATTCTTTGTATAATTCAAAAGCTTTATCGTAATTACCAATTGCCTCGTAACTCTGAGCTAAACGAAACTTATTAAAATCGTCAGGAGTTTGCGGAAAAATTTCAATTACAAGTAAAAAGGGAAACAGAATTAAGAGTAAATTTGCTTTCATTATTATAATTTGTTTCTTTAAGATAATTATTTAGTGTTAGATTTTGAATTATACTCAGGAAGTTTTTGAATGGTTCAAAGTAAGTTTGTAAGATTCAATTAGATTGATAATTTCATTTACACAATATCAAATGCCTTCAACTTTTTTCGATTTTAACCTTAAAATTAAGATCTTCTAATTTTTTCTCGTACCAGCATTTCACGAAAAAATAGTATATCGAAACCAGAAATAGCCCAATAGTTGTAGAAAATAATTCTGTCGATGACTTAAACAAATTCAAACCAAGAAATATTCCCATTAAAAAAAGAATAAGTGGAATTCCGTAAAGGTAAAAGCTCATATAAAGAATTGAATTTCCCTTTACTTCAATTAATACTTCATCACCAATTTTTAGATTATAATAATTATTTGGAACAATTATTTTCCTTTCAAGCTTAATCTTGCAATAATCATTATATCCACACTTATCGCATTTTTCTTTTTCAATCAACTCAATTTCTAGGTCTTTACTAACTCGAATAATCCTTCCCTTTTCAGTTAGAATTTCTGTCATGTTTCTAGTTCGTTAATGAATTCACTGTTTCTTCGATCAGGACTTTTTCGTCAAAATTCGAGATAAGTTGAATTGCTTTAGTTGAACATTTATCAAATGGAATTTTGGATGGATCAAGTTTATCATAATTTATTATAGCCAGATGATCCATCATTTCAATTCCCCCATCAGACTTTCGTGCACATATGCCGCAACCAATACATGCATTTAAACAAACTTCCTTTGAACGCTTTGGATCATCCTTACTTTTACAGAATACAAAAACATCTCTATCAATGGGATGTATTTCAATTATACCTCTCGGACAAGCTTTTGCACACAGACCACATCCAGTACAGTTTTCTTCAATTATCATTGGAAGCCCATCTTCACTCATAAAGATTGCATTGAATTTACAAACAGCAATACAATCGCCACCACCAAGACACCCGTAATAACATAATTTCTCACCCCCACTAATAATTGCTTGAACCGAACATTCCCTCGGTCCAATGTACATTGTGGATTTTTTCTTAGCAGACTTATTATCTCCTCTACACAGCACCCTTGCAACTTTCTTTACTGATTCTTTCGATTCAATACCGAGAATCTGAGAAATTTCAAACGCTAAATCTTTTCCGCCCACAGGACACCCATTTGGTTCAGCTTTAACTTCCACAACTTTAGTAGCAAAATCATGACATCCAGCAAAACCACATGCGCCACAATTTGCGTTTGGTAGAATTTCAGCAATCTTTGCAATTAATGGATTTTCCTCAACACGTAATTTCTTATCAGCAAAAACTAATAAAGTTGAAAAAATCAAACCAAGTCCACCCATTGTAAAAATTGCAATCATGACTGTTGCGTCCATATCTATCTCCATAAATAATTTTTGAATCCTTCTGACATGTGAATTTGTCCTTCTTTATCTACAATAAAAGCTTCAACTTCAGGGAGAGAGTTAACAAGTTGTAAACCTTTTTCAACACCTAACAAAAAAATTCCAGTAGAAAGTCCATCAGCATAAGCATCACTTTCAGCAATTACTGTAACACTCATGCAGTTCGATACTGGATAACCATTAAATGGATTAATTATGTGATGATAACGTTTACCATTAAAAACTTTAAATTGTTCATAATCACCCGACGTAGCTACAGCTCTATTATCAAGTTTAATCTTTTCAATAATTTGATTTCTTTCACGTGGATGTTGAATACCAATTATCCATCCATCACCAATGGTTCTTATATCACCACCTGCATTTACAAGGGCTTTCTTTATACCACTCGATTTTAGTACTTCAATTGCTCTATCAACCGCATATCCTTTTGCAATTCCACCTAAATCAAACTCAACGTTCTTAGTTCTTGATAAAACTTTATCGGAAAGCTCTATGTTTTTCCAGCCTGACTCATTTAGTCTATTTCTTATCTCTGACACAGGAGGAAGATTGCCCTCATCTTTAGTCAAAAAATCTTTCCAGATGAACGTAACTTTACCGATTGCACAATCCAAATTACCATTTGTGATTTTATATATTGAATCACATAACTTTAGAATATTATAAACTTCTTGACTTAATGAAATTTGATTTTGCTTAGAATTATTGATTTTGTAAATCTCGCTTTTTTCGTTGTATGAAGAAAATAATTCATCAATTCGTTTTATTTCAGTGAGAGCCAATTTAATTGCATTGTTCGCCTTATTTGCATCATCTCCGTAAACTTGAAATTCTACAAAAGTACCAAGAGAAAATTCAGTTTGCTTAAAAAGTTGCTCCCTTTTTATGTTCATATTGGAAAAATAACCAAGTATAAAAATGATAATCAAAAAAAATGGTACAACAAATGTTTTTAATTTCATCTAGACAATTCTCAAAAGAATTTTATTTGGTGCACATGCTATAGCTTGATTTGGTTGAGAAATCAGACCAGAATTAACACAATGCTTATTTCTGCAATTTGAATTGGTGACTCTAACAAGTCTATCCTTAACTGAAAGCTCAAGTTTACCGTAATTCCCATTTACTACTATAGTAGAATAATTTTTATCTAATCTAATTGTATCATACAATCCCTGATGATTTAAGATCTGAAGTGTTTTATGTGAAGGTTTGAATAAGTGATCAATTAAATTTGATTCAGTGTAAAAACACGTTAATTTTATTTCCGCCTTATAACTTTTTAATTCTTGTCTAAAATCAAAAAACTCCGGGAATGAGTTGGGATTATAAACTGAATAGACATTATTAGAAATTAAAATATCAGAATAGAATTGTGAGTTTAGTTTTTCTTTTGTGATAAAGAAATTATCAATTTTAGCTAAGTTTTCTTTAGTTAATCGATTAATGATAAAATTTAGAGCTTCATCAATATTTAAATTTACTTTTGTTCTTTTAATGAATTTTTCAACGACAGACTTGATTAAACTTTCATTTTCTGGTAAAAAAGAAATAAGTGTAAGTTCATTTGATTCTTGATTGATAAATGAAGCCAAATTTCTCCCGGCGAAAAATGCGAAAGTTGAAAGTCCAGTGATTTTTAAAAATTCTCTTCGAGAAATCATTTTTATTCTCCTTAATTAAATCATACCTGCAAAACCCATGAAAGCGAGAGCAAGAATTCCCGCTACTATTAATGTAATTGGTGCACCACGAAAAGCATCAGGAACATTAGCAAGTTCAAGTTCTTCTCTAATACCAGCCATTAAAACTATGGCAAGAGTAAATCCACTTCCAGCACCAAGGGCAAAGATAATGTTTTGAATAAAAGAATATTCTCGCATCGCACCAAACAAAGCTAAACCAAGTATTGCACAATTCGTAGTTATAAGCGGAAGAAAAATCCCTAACGCACGATAAAGTGGTTGACTAACTTTTTTAATGACCATTTCTACAAACTGAACAAGAGAAGCAATTACAAGAATAAAAGAAGGAATGGTAAGAAAAGTCAGATTATAAGGAATCAAAATTTTATAATTAATTAACCAACTTACAATAGAAGTAACAGTCATAACAAACGTCACAGCAATTCCCATCGATAGTGCTGATGTTATTTTTCCAGAAACACCAATAAATGGACAGATTCCTAAAAAATAAGCTAAAACAAAATTGTTAATTAATGCTGCCGAGATAAATAAAATTATAAGCTCCATCAATTCAACTCCGTTTGAGTGTTAAGAGTTGTAGCACTTCTATATCCTGAAAAAATCAATTCAATTTCTTCTTGTTCTTTTTTCTTAACATACCAATTAGAAAGACCCATCAACAGACCAAGAGTTAAAAATGCACCTGCGGGAAGAATCATAACAAGCATAGGTGTATACAATTCAGGCAAAACTTGAAAACCAAAAATTGTTCTGTTCCCCAGTAATTCTCTTATACTTCCTAAAACTATCAAAGCCAACATAAATCCAATTCCATTCCCTGTCGAATCAAGTAAAGATCGAATGACACTATTTTTCGATGCAAATGCTTCCATTCTTCCGAGTATTAAACAGTTAACAACTATCAGTGGAATGAAAGGACCCAGTGCTTTACTTAATTCAGGAAACTTTGCTTTCATTACTAAGTCGACAATTGTTACAAATGTAGAAATAATAACAATGAATGTAGCAATTCTAACTTGATTTGGTACGATTTTCCTGATCAAAGAGACAATTAAACTAGAAAATACCAGTACAAAAGTTGTTGCAAGACCCATCGCAAGTCCATTGATAGCAGAAACAGTAACAGCAAGAACCGGACACATACCAAGTACTTGCTTAAATACAGGATTTATATCCCATAAACCTTTAAGAAATTCATTTGAATAATTTACTTCTTTTTTCATCACTCGTCATTTAATCTTTTTTTAAGTTTATTAATTCCATCATTAATGATTTGAACTGTTGCCTTTGAAGAAATTGTCGCACCGGTTATTGCTTTAATTTCATTATCTTTTGAAGGTGGTTTACCTTTAACCCATTCAATCATTGGAACAATCAATAAATTTTTAAATTGATTTTTAAAGTCATCTTCTGTAATCAAAGTACCTAATCCAGGCGTTTCAACTTGTTCAAGGACATCAATGGCTGTAATTCTTTGTAGATCTTTACTTAAACCAAAAATCACCCTGATTGGACCTTGAAAACCATTTCCTTGATTCACAACTACATATCCAACAAGTTCTTTATCATAATCATAAACTTTGTAGACTTCCATGTCAGAAAAATCAAATCGTTCATAATATTTTGCCTCAGGCTGAACAAGAAATATAGCTTTCTCAGTTGCTTCTTTTTTATTTTTCTCAATGAATGGGTTAGCCCAGTTACTAACACTAGCTAAAACACCCCCTGAGATAATTCCAATGGAAGTTAATACAGCTATAATTTTAATGACTTGCTTCATTTTCTCAAACCAAATGGTTCAGGTAAAGTATAACGATTTATAATAGGCACAAAAGCATTCATAAATAAAATAGCATACATTACTCCTTCTGGAAGTCCACCAAACAATCGAATTATTACAAGCACAAGAGCAATTCCAAGCCCAAAAATATACATACCCTTAGCTGTAACAGGTGAAGTGACATAATCAGTAGCCATAAAAAATGCACCAAGTAAAAATCCGCCAGCAAAAATGTGAAATATTGGACTTGGATATTCCATTGGATCAATTAAAAAGAAAATTCCACCAAATATGAAAACTCCAATAATGATAGAGAGTGGGATGCGCCAGTTCACAATTCTTACAGCAATTAGAAATAAACCACCTAGTAAAATTGCTATTCCTGAAGTTTCTCCAATGCAGCCACCAACATTCCCTATCAACATAGAACTTAGAGGAGTAATAATTTTATCAAACTTAAAGGCAGCAAGTGGAGTGGCTAATGTTACTGAATCGATTGAATAATTTGGCATTGTCCAGGTTGTGATTTGAACGGGAAAAGCTGCCTGCAGAAAAGCTCGACCAACAAGGGCCGGATTGAAAATATTAAATCCAAGTCCACCAAAAACTTGTTTACCAATTCCGATAGCAAAAGCTGACCCGATTGCCGTTGCCCACAAAGAAAAATTCGGTGGAAGAGTTAAAGCCAATAAAAGGCCTGTGAGAACTGCGCTCCCATCATCAATTGAAATTTTTCTCTTAGATAATTTTTGAATTAATGCTTCAGTACCGCAGGCGAAGAAGATGGAAGTAAAAATTATAAACAATTGTTGCCATCCAAAAAATATTACAGCTGAAATTACACAGGGCAATAAACTTAGATTTACATACCACATTACTTTTTTAGTCGTCCAACCACTGTGTAAATGCGGCGATATTTTTAATTCAAACTGATTTAGACTATCACTTCGTTCTACAGTCATATACAAAAGCTATGGTTTGTTCAGGAAAATGTTATAAATTTCAAACTCAACTAAGTTTTCATTGAAAAGGCTTTTTGTTTTCCGAGCTTTAACCATTGTACTAAAGGAATGTTGGCCGGACACGTGAAAGCACAAGTGCCACACTCCATACATAAAGTAATATTTAACTGTTGTGCCTCTTCAATTCGATTGAGTTGTACAAATCGCACAAGTCTTGTTGGAATTAAATTAAGCGGACAAGCATCAACACACATTCCGCATCGAAGACAATTTGTCTCTTCTCTTTCTTCAATTTCACTTTTCGATAAAACAAGAATGCCAGACGTTGCTTTGTTTACAGGTACATTTAAATCGAATTGTGCTAATCCCATCATAGGACCACCAATAACTACTCTTTTTGCATCTGAGGTCAAGCCACCACAATAATCAATAATGTCCTTAATTGATGTACCAACTGGAACAACTAAATTTTTCTGTTCTTTTATACCAAGACCACTTACAGTTAAAAATACATAAATTGATGGCACTCCTTTAGTAACTGCATCATAAATGGAAAGTGCAGTACCGACATTTTGAACAAATACTCCCACATCCATTGGTAACTTCCCAGGTGGAACTTCTCTACCTGTAATCGCCTTAATTAACATTTTTTCGGCACCTTGTGGATACTTGGTCTTTAATCTTATAACTTCGATAGATTTATTTCCTTTCAATCTATCAATAAGAATTTCTATGGCTTTCGGTTTATTATCTTCAATTCCTATGAAGGCTTTCTTAACCTTTACAGCCCGCATAATCAATTCTAAACCACTCAAAACTTCATCAGTTTTTTCTAAAAGTAAACGATAATCGCGAGTTAAATAAGGTTCACACTCACATGCATTCAGAATAACAAAATCTATTTTTTTGTCAGCTGGTGGAGAAAGCTTTATAAAAGTTGGAAAAGCAGCACCACCTTGTCCTACAATTCCTGCTTCTTTGACTCTTAAAATAATTTCTTCTGGTGTAACCGTATTGAAGTCAAGTGGTTCTAAATAACATTTTTCTTTTGTCGAATCAGATTTTATTACGACAGAATTTTTCAAATATCCAGTAAAATTAAGAGAGTTATTAATAGCAGTCACATTGCCACAAACCGAACTATGAACCGGTACTGAAAAAAAACCATTTTCTTTTGCAACTAAACTACCAATCTGTACTTTATCTCCTTTCTTAACTGAAGGAATTGCATCTTTTCCTTTGTGTTGACATGTGGAAATTACCACCTGTTCAGGTTCAAAAAATTCAAATGATTTATCTTCAGTTAAAATCTTGTATTCTTCTGGATGCACTCCGCCTTTGAAAGTCTTCTTTCTCATATGAATCACATTTTAATTTTAGTACCTTTTTGAGTCACAAATTATGCCATTAAAACTTCAATTTTTTCAAAGAAAAACCAATTTTTTCAAGGATGATTTTAAAATTTTTCATATGTGAAAAATTTTAAATCGAAAAAGAAAACTTCTTAACATTTAGCAAATAGTTAGATATTTATTGGGGAGGGATTAGCTTGGTATCAATGAAATCTTGGATTAACTACGTTTTAGTTCAAAATTTTTGAGGTAAAGTGGTTCAAGATAAGTAAAGTCTTTACATAGATATTTCTGTGGATTAGACATAACCAACAATGCTCCGTAATAAGAATCATTTTCAGTTACAATGATCTTGCCAATTAAGTCTTTATTCTCAAAAATTTTCTTAGATCTTTCATCCGTTAAAATCCAATCAAAATAATGAGCGTGTTCAAGAAATTCATTCGTTTGCATTAATTCAAACGAACCAATTTGAGTAAATATATTATCTTTTAAATCATACACTGCAAAGTAAAACTCATTTTTTCGGGCAGGAATTAAGACTGCACACCGACCATAGATCTTTTTTTTGATTAATACTTGATAAGCTAGTTCTTCGAAATTAAAGTAACAGTACATTTTCAAATCAGCACCAAAAGCAATTCCTTTTGCTGTTGATAATCCAACTCTTAAACCTGTAAATGAACCGGGACCAAGATTGACACAAATGCCATCAAGTTGTACAATGGTAGTATTTGCTTTTTCAATTATTGCTTTAATGGAAGGAACGATCAATTCTGCATGCTGTCGAATATTCTTTGAATTAAATGACTGAACCAATTTATCATTTTGACATAAACTAATGCTAAGAATATCCGATGCAGTGCTAATGGAAAGTAAATTCATTTTTTCCTTTGAATCGTTATAACTCGTTCAAGGTCATCAGAACCAAATTCAATCTTCACTTCTATATGATCTTCAGGAAGTATCTCAATAAACATATCTGCCCATTCTATTAAACAAATACTTTCATCGTTAAAATAATCTTCATAGCCAATGTCATAAAGCTCTTCTTTATCTTTAATTCGATAAAAATCAATGTGGTAAATAGTGTATTTCCCTATATATTCATTAATAATTGAAAAAGTGGGACTTAATGGATTTTGACCGGCATTTAATCCATTACATATTCCTTTTACAAAAATTGTTTTACCGGATCCTAAGTTTCCTATCAATGCAACAATATCACCAGCTTTTAACGACTGACTAAATTGTTTAGCAAATTCTAAGGTTTCTTCTGGCGAGCGACTGATGAATATTTCTGTTTGAACCGCTGAGTTCATTTATATTAAGATTTTGGTTCAAGTGTTACTACAGGCAGAATCATTTCCTCCATTGATATACCGCCATGTTGAAACGTATCTTTATATAAATTCAAATATTTACTGTAATCGGTTGGATAAACAAAGTAATAATCTTCCTTAGCAATTATATAACTAATTGCTAAACCGCGTCTGGGTAATTTGTATTCTTGGGGATTTCGTATATAAACAGCTTGTTTTTCCTCGGCCTTTAAGTTTCTTCCAAACTTATAGCGTAAATTAGGAAGAGCATCCCTATCACCTAATACCTTCGCACCATGTAGACATCTTATGCTACCATGATCAGTTGTTATCACAATTCTTGTCTTTTTACTATTTGATAGATTTCGTAGTGCTTTAAAAAGGGATGAATGAGTAAACCAACTCTTCGTCAAAGTTAAATAAGCTTGTTCATTTGGTGCAATTTCTTTCAGTACAACAGAATCGGATCTGGAATGTGCTATCATATCCAGATAATTTACAACCACGGCCACTAAATTCGTATCAATCAACGACATGATGTTTTGTTCAAAATTCCTTCCGTACTCAGGATCAATAAGTTTGATGTACTTTAATTCATTTCTCAATCGAACCCTTTTTCGTTCAATTAACTTTTCGAGTAAATCCTTTTCATATCGATTATGAGAAGTTTCATCGTCATTTGTATGAGTCCATAGTTCCGGAAAATATCTTTCTATCTCAGAAGGAAATAGTCCAGAAAAAATCGCATTACGACAATAAGGAGTTGATGTGGGAAGAATTGAGTAGTAAGAAAACTTTGAAACATTAAAATATGGTCTTATTAATTCTTCCATAACAAGCCACTGATCATAGCGCATACAATCGATGACAAAAAAGAATATGTTATAACCTTCCCTTAAAAGTGGAATGACCGACTTCTCTATCACTTCAGTGGAAAGAATTGGTCTATCCTCGTTACTGGATAACCATGACTTGTAATTTCGCTCTATAAATTTTGAAAACTCCCTTCGAGCTTCGCGTAATAAGTCATCAAGAGTTGATTGTAGTTCAAGTTCAGGATGCTCTTGAAGTTCAAGTGACCAATTAATTAACTTTAGATAGAGATTAATCCAATCATTGTAATCAAGGTTGTCCAGTAGTCTTCTTGAAATTTCATTAAAATCCTGTAAGTAGTCTTTTGATACATATTGAGCGGATATTTCTTTACTTTCAAGAAATTTTTTACAAACTAACAGAATTTGGTTCGGTTTAATTGGCTTTAGCAAGTAATCACTTATTTTACTTCCAATTGCTTCTTCCATTAATGATTCTTCTTCGTTCTTTGTAATCATCACAACTGGAATAGAGGGATTTATTTCTTTTATCTTAGCGAGAGTTTCAAGTCCACCCATACCTGTCATCATCTCATCAAGCAATATTAAGTCATATTGATTAGTGGATATCATTTCTAACGCATCTTCTCCATTCGTTGCTGTATCTATCAAATATCCCTTTTCATTGAGAAAGAGAATGTGAGAACGAAGTAACTCAACTTCATCATCAACCCAAAGCAATTTTCCTTTAATCATTCTTTCCTCAAATTTTCTTTACAAATTTTCATTCCATCATTATACTTTCAATATCAGATTTAGTTTTAATTCTATATGGTTAAATGAATATTGAGCCCGGCTTCGTTTGTTGTGGTAGGTGGAATTTTAGATGCACCTTCTGGTTCAATTTTTGTTCTTCTGAAATAAATTGCAATAGTTAATCTTGAGCTTAAAACGTATCTGATTCTCGGTTCAAAAGTAGTTCTGATAGTTCCATCTTGCGGAGTACCTTCTTCTTTGAAGTTTAACATGTCATATACCACTGAAGAATTCCTCATTTGTGTAAATGAAATGGAAATATTCAAATCGTTTCGTAATGAAATACCTAAAAATGGAACTTCAAAACCACTCTTTGTATAATTTGCTGAAATATTTATATCCCTTGAAAAAGTCTCTGTAATATTTCTCGATGCAACTCCCATATCATATGAGACATTAGTACCTATTCTAATATTCGCTCCTAAATTACCCCCACCAAATGATTTAAATGTAATATTCATTCCAATCAGCGGCTGAAATCCATAAGTAATTTTTTGATTTTGAGTTTCTTCTACTCCATCGGCGTTAATTCGCCATGTTCTAGCGAAAGATGAATTATAAGTATGTTGTAAAGAAACTCTCTGAGCAAATGAACTGAACAAAGGAAATTTTTCAAGTCCATCCCAGTTTATACTCCAATTTGGTCGTGGAATATATCGTGAAAACTTTTTAAAGAATGGAAGCTTACCAAGAATTGGTAATGTTTCAAATCCTTCTATAAAAGCATTGGCTAAATTCTCTTTAGGATTTGGGGCATTAGGATTGTAAAGTTCATTTACTTTTTTGATCCCATTGCCAAAGAAACTGAATATTAAGAATGGTGGCATAGTTAAGAACGATCTGTCGGTGCTTCCTGAAGCTGCAATGTTTGTAACTCTAACATTACCAAGTGAATCTGTTTGAATGGCTGTTTGTCTATTGTAATTCCAATTAACCTTCCAAGATAAATCGAGTCTTACACCTGTGAATAATTGTCTAGATGTTCTAAGATCAATGCCATTAGTCTGCGATATCTGATCACTTAAATTTCCATTCGGTGCTCTTCTGCCCGGATTGGAAGAAAATCCAATTTGATAAAGTCG
>CAKZPH010000078.1 GCA_937138605.1 uncultured Ignavibacteriales bacterium | reverse complement strand
GAGACAGTGTTCGGAAAAAATTAGCTGAGGCGGGAATTCAGACAAGTGTTCATTATCCTGCGGTGCATCGTTTTTCGGTTTATAAAGATTTTTATGCAGACTTGCCTAATACCGATTATGTGACGAATAATCTGATTACTCTTCCGATGTTTGGTAAACTTTCTCAAGAAGAGGTTAAATATATTGCAAAATCAATTTTTAAGGCAATAAAATGATAATCACAATTTTAACAGACAATGAGAAAAGTTGGTTTATTCCTTATGCAATAAAGTTAAAAAATGAGTTAATTCAGCTTGGACATAATGTAGATTTTGTAACAGATAAAAATCATATAAAAAGAGGTGATGTCTGTTTTTTGTTGAGCTGTATAAGAATAATTGAGAAAGAATATTTAGAACTGAACAAGAATAATATTGTCGTTCACGCTAGTGATTTACCTAAGGGCAAAGGATTTTCTCCTCTTAAATGGCAAATTTTAGAGGGGAAAAATGAAATTGTGTTAACATTATTTGAAGTTGTTGAAAAAGTTGATTCAGGTCCATATTACTTAAAGGAGACTATATACTTCGAAGGTCATGAACTTTTGGATGAAATGCGAGAAATTATGGTAGAAAAAATAATTAGTATGTGTAAAACGTTTTTAAATAATTATAAAAACTTAAAACCCATTCCACAAAGTGGCGAAGAAACATTTTATCGGAGAAGAAATAAGAAAGATGACGAAATTGATCCAGACAAAACAATTGCTGAACAATTTAACCACTTTAGAATTGCTGATAACGATATGTTTCCCATTTATTTTTTTTATAAAGGGCATAAATACATATTAAAAATTTATAAAGAAAAATAGGGAAATTTCTAAGTATAATATTTAGGGCTATAAATTTTGATTCGGTTTTATTATGAAGGTTGAAATATGGATATCATACATTGTATTAATTGAATGTCGTAATTTAAATAGTTTAACTTAATGTCCAGCTTATTATTTTGTTTTTAAATAAATATTTAATAATAAAAGGGTAAAATTTATGCTTCTAACCTATGATAATCTTAAGGATCATATTCATGCTAAAGAGATCAAATTAGGTAAGAATATCGAAATTGGAGAAAATACACTTATTAAAGGCCCCTACGGTCCTGCTGAATATGTTGAGATAGGAGATAATGTATTTTTGGACAAAGAGATTTTTATAATGACACCATCCTTAAAGATTGGTGACTATTCAAAAATATATAAATTTACGAGAATTTCAGGTTATCAGCCTTGTATAATTGGGCATAATTTTTGGTGCGACCAAAATTCCATATTAAATTGTACGGATCTTCTAGAAATTGGTAACAACGTAGGTATTGGTGCTTATAGTCAATTATGGACTCACATTAAGTTTGGTGATGTTTTAGAAGGTTGCAGATTTAATAATACAAAACCGATGAAAATTGAAGATGATGTATGGTTTGTTGGACATTGTATCGTTTCACCAATTACAGCCAAGAAGAAGAGTATGGCTATGGTTGGCTCAGTCATTGTTAAAAATATGGAAGAAAATCGAATTTATGGAGGAGCTCCTGCTGTGGATATGACAGAAAAACTGGGTCCGCAATTTGTCGAAAAATCATTAGACGATAAATTCAATAGCATGAATAATTTATTAGAGCAATTTTTAAAAACTGAACCTCTGGCTAAAGATTTCATTGAAATCGTAAAATTTTCCGATGAAGTTAAAAGTGATGATAAAACTTATTTCATAGTAAGTGAGAGAAAATATACAAAAAGATTAAATGATATAGAAGTAAAATTTATGAAATTTTTACTACCAACGGCTAAATTTATTCCTTATGAAAAATAAAATTTTATGAAATATTGTAAATTGAACTGAATTTTGAACATAGAAATAAGTTATTTTTATTCATAAAGTCCTTATCCTTTTGTAAAACTTAAATAAACTGTATTCTACAAAGAGGTGAAGAAATATTTTATAGGCAGAGCGATGAGAAAGATGACGAACTTGAGACTTACAAAACAATTGCCGGAGGGTTTAATCACTTCAGAGTTGCCGATAATGAAATTTCACACTTTGGTTTTAATTAAAAAGAAGTAGATATACTTTAAAGATTGATATTGATCAATCATATTAATGGATTATGGGGAATTTAGAAAAATATAATTTTAGTGATTTTTTGTTAAGTAATTATAGAAAAATTCTCGAAATAGCGAAAGAGAATTATAGTTTTACGGATTATTTTAATTCTAAAAATGTAAAAGAAATTATATTACGTCACGATATAGAGTTTTCAATCCCAATAGCATTACGAATGGCAGAGATAGAAAACGAACTTGATATTTCATCTACTTATTTTATTCAGCTTCACAGCGAATTTTATAACCCCTTTGAATTGGAGAATTTTGAATCGATTATGAAAATAATAAGTTTAGGTCATAGTATCGGCTTGCACTTCGATGTGCACTTTTGGAAAATAAAAGATGAAAATGAACTAGAGAAGTATTTAGAAATAGATAAAAGCACGTTAGAAAAATATTTTGGTCAGGAAATAAAAGTTTTTTCTTTTCATAACACAAATGATTTAGTTTTATCTTTTGAAAAAGAGAAATACGCTGGTATGTTAAATGTATATTCAAGATATTTTAAAGAAGAAGTAGGATATTGCACTGACTCTACTGGATATTGGCGTTACGAACGATTGGAAGTTCGAATAAAAGAAGCTAAAGATAATAAGTTACAAATACTTATCCATGATGGTATGTGGCAAGATGAAGTTCTTCCCCCTCGACGAAGAATCTTCAAAATAATTGATGAAAGAGCGAAGTATTTAAAAAAGTTTTATGATGATACATTAAAAAAATTTGGAGCTAAAAATATTGATTGGGAGGAAATATTATAGTAAATGAAAGTTGTATCCATTCATCAACCCTCATACTGGCCTTGGCTTGGTTTACTTGATAAAATTGCAAAAACAAATACATTTATTTTACTAGATGACGCACAGGTAGTAAAAGGGACTAACCAGTATAGAAATATTTTTTACTACAACGGAGAAGCAAAGTATATTACCATTCCGTTGAATTTAAAACTCGGAATGAATTTTAATGAACTTACATTTAGAAACGATGAGTGGAAAAAAGACCATTTAAATAAATTGCTAAATTACTATTTAAAATCTCCGTTTTTTGAGGAAACATTTATTGATTTGAGGGTTTTTTATGGTCAAGAATTTGAGCGCCCTATTGATTTATTGCGAGAGACAATGATTTTCTGCTTCAATAAGCTTGGGATTAAAGTTGATCTTTTTTTGAGCAGTGAATTGAATGTTGATGGAAAGAAAGGAGAGAGGGTGTTAAATTTATGCAAAAAAGTTGGTGCTAATATCTATCTTGCAGGAAAAGGAAGTTATAATTATATGCAAGAGTATTTACCAAAGTTCATAAATGAGAAAATCGAGGTTAAATGGCATTCATTTCAACATCCGGTTTACAGGCAGGACCCGAAATATCCATTCATTGAAGGATTGAGTTGTTTAGATATTTTCTTTTTTGAAGGTTTTGAGAATAGCAAAGAAATATTTTGGAGGAATATTAGAAAAAATGAGTAACTATAAATATTTTAAAGATTTTGAAGGATTGAAAACAGAAAGGCTACTTATAAGAAAATTGACATTAAATGATGCAAAAGACATTTTTGAGTTTACCTCTTTAGAGGAAACTGCAAGAGGACTTACATGGTTTCCGCATCCAAATTTGGAAGTTACTAAAGATTTTATTAAAACTATTTTAGATAAATATAATAAAGATTTACCATCGCAATGGGCAATTGAATTAATAGAAAGGAAAAAAGTAATTGGTATTGCAGGATTTATAAGCTATTTTGAAGAACATGCTAAAGGAGAAATAGCATATGTCTTATCACCATTCTTTCAACAGAAAGGTTATATGACTGAAGCTTTAAATCAAATAATTGAATATGGATTTAATGTAATGCAACTAAACAGAATTGAGGCAAAATGTGAAATTGATAATTTCGCCTCGGAAAAAGTAATGCAAAAATTAGGAATGAGGTTGGAAGGGTGCTGTTACGACTATTTATTTCGTAAAGGTAATTTTAGAAGTTATAAGTTATATTCAATACTTTCAAAAAAGCAAACTTAAAATAAAGTTACATTTTAATATACTTTTTCACAATGTAAGGGTGCAGCAAGTACTTATTTTTATGTGACAAAAGCTCTACAATTAATCATTAATTATTTTTTTTGCTATAAATTTAGAAATGATTGCATCAAAATGTGAAATTAATAATTATGTGTCTGAAATTTATTAAAAAGTTTTTTAATTGAAGCATCATACATAAAGCTCTCTTTAGCGAAAAGTCTTTATCAAGTATTATAATTTTTATATTATCTTGAAAGACTAAAAACCAATCTAATCAATTTAATTATTATTTTTCGGTTCAAAAATGATTTACTATGAAATACAAGATTATTTATATTCATCAAAGACCCTATCCTTATAATCAAAATTTTTATGAACTTGATTCAGATTACTATTTTTATTTTGGTCATGGAGCTCTTTTTGATATGCATAGAGATGAATTATTTAGAAATACTTATGACTTCGAAATATGTCGTGGGGAAGTCGGCGTTAAAAAGTTAAAAACCAAAATTGTTAATGGAACTAAATGTCTGATATTTCCAGCTTATCATTTTTATCGAATTGGAACGATATCATTTAGTTTATTGAAATATTTGCTAACCCTCGCAAAAAAGGAAAAAATTATAATCCATTATACTGCCTCTCCACATACTTATGAATTTTATATTATTACTTTTCTCTTAGGGAGTAAGATTCCAATTTTTGTCACCCATCAAGGTGGTCCTAATCCATATTACAAGCTTCAAAAGAAATTTAGACTTGGCACTTTCATATCTTACAATATTGAAAAACACATTTCTAAATATGTATTCAAGTATTTTTCTGGTGCTTATTATGAGATAGAATACTTCAAAAAAATAACCTCCTCATCTAAAGTCTATGACAAACCTACTTGGGGTGTTGATTTAGAAAACTATAAACCAATTGACAAGTTGGAAGCTAGAAAACTGTTAAATCTACCAGAAAATAAAAAAATTATTCTGCTTTTTGGTAAACTTAATAAATATAGGGGTATCCTCAATGCAATTAAAGTGCGCGATACCCTTAAAAAAGAATTCGATGTAGATATATTAAATGTTGGTTCTGATGAAACATGCCCTGATTATGAAATTGCTAAAAAAAATGGTGTTATTCTCAGAGGTATAGTGCCTTACGAACGAATGAAGTACTACTTTTCAGCTGGTGATGTTTATTTATATCTTACTGAAGGAGAGGAAAATTTTTATTATGCCGGAACTGGCATTGCCCCACTAGAATCTCTCGCCTGTAATACTCCGATTGTTGCCAATACTTTACATAATTTCCCATTCATTGATTTTACAAAGGCTGGTGTCTATGCAAAAACTATTGATGAAGCAGTTGAAGGCATTAAATACATTTTTCGTAATCCAGAGAGATTATCAAACACCCGAAGTATAATTGAACAATATTTTGATTGGCATGTTATCACCAGAAATTTGTTTAATTTCTATAATGATGCAATAAAGATTTTTTACTGAAAAATTTAATGTTAAAACAAAAGTTTCTGCTATCCTCAGTTTTTGAAATTCTGATATATTTATTAAGTTTTTTTTCACTTATTGTTATAACAAGAAACTTGGGTCCCGAACCAATTGGTCTTATATCATCTTCGTTAGCTATAATGAGTCTATTTTCAATTATTAGTAATCTCGGTTTAGGGGTTGCTCATGTTAAGCTTATTTCTCAAGGAGAAGATGAAAATGAATGCGTGAGTACATTCCTTTTTCTTAAATTCCTAACCACTTTTCTAATGGCTATTTTCTTTGTCATTGCCTTTAATTTAAATTTGATACCAGGTTTTAAACCTAAAACATTAGAATCGAATGTATTATTAATAATTTTTGTCTCATCCTTAATTAATAGTTTTAATGATGTAGGTAATTTTACCCTTTCAGGTAGATTAAAAATATTTATTGGTAAAGGGATTTTACTCACACAAAAACTGGTTAATAGCTTTCTGAGAATTCTGGTAGCATTACAAAAAAAAAATGTAATATGGTTAGCCTTTGTTGAGATCATTACAAATATTTTAGGGACATTCTTATACATTTTAGCATTCAAAAACATTAAATTCAAAACACCGTCAAAAAAATTATTAATGAAATATTTTTCCTTTGGAATCCCTTCCCTTGTAATATCAATAAATGCAATACTTTTTTCAAATGTTTTAGATAAAATCATAATAAACTCATTTTTTGATGCAAAAGAAGTGGGTTATTATTCAGTTGCTTTAAGTAGTTTAATATTTTTTACATTAGCAAGTAATAACTTAAATAATCTACTATTACCTTATTTTTCAAGATTGTTTTCTGAAAACATGCTTCAACGAGTAACTTATATATCATTAAAGTTAGAAAAATTTATAGCAATAGTATTTATTCCCCTGATATTCTTTTTTATTTTTAATTCATATGAATTCGTATTGCTTTTATTTGGTGAGAATATGCTTAAAACAGCTATCATTCTACCATTTTTAATCATAAATTTGTTTATTTTCACTCTTAATAGACCACTCGCTACTAAAATTCTTGGCAAGGGTAACTTTAAATTTATTATGTGGATTGACATAATTTACGGCTTACTCAATATTTTCTTTTTATTAATCCTAATTCCTGATAAATTTCTTGGGATTAAATTAGTTGGTTTAGGTTCAGTAGGTGCAGCAATTTCATTATCTTTTTCCAATTTGATAATATATGCTATTTACAAAATCTATACTGTTAAGCATCTATCAGATAAATTTCAACTACCTCTTTTCGGACCAATATTCATTTCTTTTCTATCATTTTATCTTATTAATAATTTCACATTTATGATAACAGAAAATATTGTTCTAATATTTTTAATAAATTTAATCATTGGATTTTCATTTTACATAGTTTTATGTTTTAGCCTGAGGATAATTACGAAAGATGAACTTAAAGAATTGACTGAAATATTTTCGCTCAAAAAAATAAGTTTTTCAATAAAAAAAGAATTTGATGAATAATTTATGATGTGGTCTGTAATAATCATCGGTTTAAATCAAAGTAAGAGTTTAGGAAATTGTATAGAAAGTGTCCAAAAAGCATG
>CAKZPH010000077.1 GCA_937138605.1 uncultured Ignavibacteriales bacterium | reverse complement strand
AGAACGGATTTTTCCCCAATAGGTAATAAAGGTTTTGGAATAATTTCAGTGAAGGGTTTTAGTCTTGTTCCTAAACCACCCGAGAGAATAACAGCCCTTTTAGACATTGGAATTATTATTTACAAAGTGTGAAGAATTTATAACGTCATAAATTGCATAGAATAACATTGTTCCAATCAAATGGTTTGTACCATAAAAATCAATTTGCCATAGATACAGAGCCAAATGACTAAGTAAAAAGGCGAGTAGAGCAATATAAATAGCTTTTAAAGTTATACTTTTGTTTAAGATTATTTTTCTTATCAATGAAAAAATTCTCAAAACAATGAACATTAAGATTGGTACTAAACCAATCAAACCCATAAAAACTAATCTATTGATTGCCCCAAGATCTAAAGTGAAATAGTTTTCCCAAATTTCTTGACCAAATCCATGGCCCAAAAGAGGAGACTCTAAAAACTTATTAAACGATTTTAAAAACATATAAATTCTTATAGAAAAAGTATCCATTTCACCATAGGTTGTTCCCAAAGTTACGATGGAATGAGTTCGTCCGGATAATGCCGCAAATAAATCGAAGTTTGAGAATTCAAGTGATAAAAATTGAATAATAAATAAGAAACTAAAACTAAATAATAAAAAAGAGATAGTTTTTCCAATATTTTTAAAACCACTATTATATATCACTGTAAGAATAATAATAGCTAAACCCAAAAACCAAATTCTACTTAAAGCAATTAAAAAACTTATGAGACTAAATGATAACACCATTAAGTAAGAGTTTTTTTTGTAGAAAATATAAAAACTGAGGCTAAATGGGATAATCATAAAAGCAAGGATAGTCACTCTCGACCAGGCATATATTTTTTCATACCCAGCAGTTAGTATCTTAAAACCCTCTGTGCTATAGAAAGATGACGCCGGAATGATGTTTGGAAACTCAAAGCGATAATCACGAAGAAATTCAACTACCTGAACTATTGTCATTGCCATAATCCAAAATGAAAGAATAAAAAATAACCTTTTAAGATTCCAAATATTTCTTAAATATGAATAAAATAACACATAGGTTCCAAAATAGAAAAACACGCGATAATAATTAAAACCAGCTTCTCTTGGAGATCCAGTTAATAGAAATCCAATTAGAACGTAAATCGTGGCAATTACTACATTAAATATGATAAAATTCAAACTTTTAGCATCTTTATCTTTAATAACTGATGGGAAATATTTAATGAAGGATATGATAATTAAAATATCTAAAAAGTTAAACCTTAATCCAGGACCTGCTTGAATGTAAGGAAGTTGTTCTATACTGCCAAACTCAAAAACATTTGTTGATAATATTAAAATTAATAAAACTAAAAATTCCTGAAAATAATCTTCTTTCTTAATAAAAAGTGAGAATATCAAAATCACCAAAAAAGTTATTAAACCAATGAATTCGGTATAATACAAACTAATTATTAATAAAAAAGATGATATTGCGACTAAAATAAGTTTTATTTCTTCTTGGTAAGAAAATTTTTTATTAAAAATCTCTGCAATACTACTAGAATTAACTAAAAATTTCATTAAGATATTCTACGATTCTATTTTTATAAGTGTGTTGATTAGAAATAACTTTATTATGAGATTTAACTATATAATGATTTCGTTTATCTTCATTTTTAATAAAATATTTAACTTTGTCTTTTAATTCGTCTATTTCTTTAAAGGTTACAATTTCATCTTCGTTAAAATAATCATAAATTTCTTCTTTATAATCAATTATCTGAAAGGCTCGAGCGGCTGCAATTTCGAAAACTCTTTGTTGAAAAGTGGTGAGACACTGAGGGTTACTAATATTTAAGTTTATATAAGAATTTTGATAAAGAATATTTAATTGTTCGAAACTAAGATGTCCTCCTTTGTAACATTTCTGAAGATTGGGATAAAATTTCCAAAATCTATCCCATCTGTCTCCACCCCAAATATTTAATCCAAAATCTACTAAATTATTAAGAATTTCAACCCTATAATGACCTTCCGCTTTAAAGCCATAAGCAGACCCAGCAAATGAAATATTTGCTTTGAGTTGAGGATGTAATTCCAGTTGATTTTTATCAACAGGGAAAAAATGTTTTTCTGAATATGCTCCAATTGTTTTAATAAACTTTGTGTTTGGAGCAACTCTTTTGTAGTTCTCTAACCAAAGTTTTTCACCATAAAATACAAAATCGTAATATTTAAGAAGTATTGGGAAATATTTATATCTACTTGAATCAAAAATATAGTCACCATTAAGATTAACAAGTATAATTTTGTTGCTTTTCAATTTTTCTAAAGTATCAGGAAGTAAGTCGGATTCATTTTGAACAAAGAAAATATGAGGTTTATAGTCAATGACTTTTTTTAATATCTCTTGATTAATTTTTTCTCTATAATATTTATCAAGTCTTTTCCGAGTAAAATCGATACTCATTAAACGAGTTGGTATTAATCTTTTTCTAAAAAAATTCCAACCAGGAATAAGATATGAGTCAACCTGAATACCTAGTTCCTTCATTGCATCAAAAAAGAAATTAATAGTTCCCCCAGACCAGCTTTTTAGTATAACGAAAATTTTTATTTTCGAAAAATCTTTAATCTTCATATTTCATAATTTTCCCAGATGTATTTACCTGATTCAGGACCGCAATTAAAAAGTAAATCAATAATTGCACAATTATCAAGAAAATCACCATATAACTGTGGATAGGGTGGATACTTTGGTTCAAAGTATTCTAAGATAATTCCTGTATCTTTCCAACGCCATTCTTCCATATAATCTTTTGCTCTAGTCCCAATTATATATCTTTTTGCACCTAAATATTTACATATATCTATTAATCTTTGAGTAGGATTGTCGTTTTGTACATTAATTGAAGAAAGGCGAAGGAATTGCGTGTGGTTAATTCCTAAAAATTTAGAGATATTTTCAATGAGATAAATATTTAAATCCACCAACATATCCCAATTTCGCTGATAAACATCTTCAAAGAATTCATAATATTTTTTAAAGTAAGGTGCTTTTGAATAACATTGCAGAATACTACCCCAGTGTTTTTTTCTCCAGTTTTTTGAATTATCAATTTTTACCTCATTTATTACTTGACCAAAGTGATGATAAATTGGAACGGTTAACCATATATACCCTTGCAATCCTTTTATTCTATTTCTATTATGATGACCATTTTTAACAAATTGAGTATCATCCATAAAAATATAAGTATCTGCCCTTTGTATCTGGTGAAAATGTTTTCTTAAAAACAAATAAAATGGCTGCATTATTACTACATTCATGTACTGTTTTCCATCTTAAAGTTTGTAGAAAATAAGCTCATAATAACAAGATTCTTAAATTTTCCATCCTGCCAAATATGTTCCTTCAATAAACCCTCTTTAACAAATCCGATTTTTTCATACAACTTAATCGCGGTGAAATTATCTTCTAGTACTTCAAGTTTGATTTTATGTAAATTTAAATCATTAAAGAGATAATTAAAGAATAATTTCATAGCCTCAGAAGCATATCCTTTCCCACGAAATTTCTTAAGTAGTATTATACCGAAATCAGCATGTCTATGAATATAATTGATATTTTTTGCACTTATATAACCGATGAATTCCCTATCATCATTTTTTTCAATGGCGAAATAAATATTTTTTTTTTCTTTTTCAGAGTAAATTTCTGTTATCCATTTTTTTTCATTTTCGATATTAACGGGGAACAAATAACCTAAAAAAGATTTAATACCTTCATAATCCAATCGAAGTTCAAATGTAAATGGTGCGTCTTCAAGTGATATAGGTCTTAAATTTACAATATTACCAGTTATTTTCATTGCTTATTTTGATTGTTTTTAATAAAAAGTGAGGCATCGAGAATGCTATCGTAATCGCCTATATCAAACCAGTATCCTGCATGCTCCACTGGATATACGTTATAAAAATTAAAAGCTTTATCTCCATCGCTGAGATTTATTTCATTTTTTACAATATACGGCGCAATAACTCCAAAATCTGAAGGTGGATTAGGATGCTTATAATAAAAACGTCTGTTTTCTAAATCATAACAGCCCATGGAAGATAATTTTAATTTGTTATTGATTCTAATTAATGAAAAAACAATATCTACATTTTCCCGCAAAAATGCATCTATAAGTTTATCAATGGATATGTTGGAAATATTATCACTAGGAACTAAAACTCCATTTTTAGTGATGTTTAATTCATTTTTTATAAATTCCCAACCCGAAAACATATCAAAAACTACATTATCATCTTGGATAATTGTTTTGTAACTTAAAGTTGAGAATAAATTATTATTTTCTGAATTTGTTAAGATAACAATTTCGTCAATGAAATTTGAACTTTTTAACAATTCTAAGCCATATTTAAATACGGGTTTATTATAAATAGGAACAAAAGATTTAGAAATATATTTTGTAATCTCTCCAAGCCTTGTTCCCCTTCCTCCGCAAAAAAGAACGCCTAAAAATTTTTCCATAATATTTCAGTGCCTTTATTATGGATTTTGAAGTCAATAGAAATGAAATTTGGATATAGATCGTACTTTATTTTATCTT
>CAKZPH010000076.1 GCA_937138605.1 uncultured Ignavibacteriales bacterium | reverse complement strand
CAGTTGGAAATGCCGCTATGAGATTGCCCTGGGGACAAAAGATGCCAACATGGCTTGGTGTTATACCAGGGATGGCATCGTTTGCAACTTGGATGATGAAAAATGAAATGGAAAAGTTAGATGTTCCGCCAGTACGTGAATTTCTTCAAATGATAAAAGATGCAGGCGGCGGAATTTATGCCTGTAAACTTGCTATGGATATGTTTCATTTGAAAAAAGAAGATCTCTGGGAAGGTGTAGATGATATTTTAACCGTTGGTGATTTTTATCAGAAAGCTGCAGGTGGACCAATCATTTTCACATAATCTTTTACTGATTGGAGCGTTTGTGCATCCAAACGCTCCAGTCAATTTTAATTACTCTATGATCTTCGTTTCTTAAATAATTCTAATTCAGGATGATATTCTTTACTCGGTATTTCTTTTCTTAAATATTTTGTAAATGCAAAAACCACTTATTAAGTATTATTCTTAATTGTTTATTAGATTTAATAACTCTCTTTCTCGCTAGGGAAATTGCTGCTTTTAATATCTTCAATGTATTTTTGAAATGCATCAAATATTAGTTGAGATAAATGCAGGTATTTTCTAACAAATCTTGGATTGAAATCCTCGGTTAAACCAAGCATGTCATAGACTACAAGGATTTGACCATCTACAAATTTTCCTGCCCCAATTCCAATGGTTGGAATTTTTACAGATTCAGTAATATGTTTTGCTAGTGATGCAGGTACTTTCTCAATTACAATTGCAAACGCACCTGCTTCTTCCAATGCTTTTGCATCACGTATTAATTGTTTAGCTTCCTCCTCTTCTTTTCCTCTTGGTTGATAACTACCAAAACGATGTATCGATTGAGGTGTCAAACCAATGTGACCCATGACCGGAATTCCATTAGCTGTTAGCTTAGCAACTGTTTCGGCATAAATTTCTCCGCCTTCGATTTTTACAGCTCCTGCATCTGTTTCCTTCATAATTTTTCCTGCATTTCGAAAAGCTTCATCAATGTTTGTTTGGTAGCTCATAAATGGCATGTCAACAACAATCATTGCTCTCTTTACGCCCCGTTGGACAGCTTTTGTATGATAAATCATTTCATCAAGAGTAACAGGAAGAGTAGTTTGGTTTCCCTGAAATACATTTCCTACTGAATCACCAACAAGTATTATATCAATACCCGCTCTATCGCAAAGCCTTGCAATTAAAAAATCATAAGCAGTTAATGCAGTTATTTTTTCTCCTTTTTCTTTGAGTTCTTGTATTTTGCGAGTTGTTACTTTTTTGATTTCACTAGATGAACTCATTGGTCACCTCTAAATTAGGTTCTAAAAATTCTGCTCCAAAAGTTGATTCAAAACCTCGACGAATGCATTTTTTTAGTTTTGAATAATCTATTTCTTCATTTAATATCTCAAAAAGGGAAATTGTTTTTTCATCTAAATCTTTTTTCAAAAGCTGTTTTTCTTCATTACTTAGTTTAAGGTAGTTGACTAAATTTTTATGATAGTTTCCACAAAGAATACTTCCATGTTGTAATATTGAACTGGCTAAAACTCGTTGAGCACTACCAACCAATTTTTTGTTTTCAAATTTAATTTCATTTTTGGCAGTGCTGGAGAAACAAGGTATAGACCTGCTAGATTTATAAAATTCTTTGAAATCTATTTGTGACTTTTCAAGGTTTATTTTTCTTAATTTTCTATCGTATAAATGAAGTCCTTTAACAATGGAATCACTTATCAATTGATATAAATTGTGTGGAGAAACAGCTTCTAAAGGGAATACGACTGAATACGTTAACTCTTCTGAATGTAAAATTGATCTTCCGCCTGTTGGACGAATTACAATATCTATGTTGTTTTGTTTTGCCAAATCAGTGTTAATTGAATCAAGTTTTTGATGATAGCCGAGAGAAATTGCGTAAGGTTTCCATTTATAGAATCTAAGAATAGGTTTCTTGGTAGTTGATACTAGAGTGCAAAGTTTTAAGTCAAAATCCATGTTAAATTGACCGGGATTTTCTCCCGTATCAATAAAAATCCATTTCATCATTTACTTAAGCCACGTCTACTGTTGGCAATAAAATTCAAAACATCCTGAACTACAGGAGTTAATTCTAAATCAGATTTGATTTTAGTTATTGCTTGTGTTACGTTGTAGGCGGGATTGTAAAGTATTGAAAAAGCTTTTTTTAGAGAGATTATTGACTCGTTTGAAAATCCTCTTCTACGTAATCCAATTATGTTTAATCCTCCATATTTAATTGGATTACCAGAAAATAAAGAATAAGGAGGTATGTCTTTTACAACTTTAGAACACGCCCCAACCATTGCGTGTCGCCCAATCCTCGTGAATTGATGCACTCCAGTTAGTCCGCCAATTATTGTATAATCTTCCAGATGAACATGTCCTGCTAATTCTACTCCATTTGCAAGGATACAATTATTTCCAACAACACAATCATGGGCAACGTGAACATACGCCATTAATAAACAATTATTCCCAATCACTGTTTTTTTTGTTGCTAATGTGGCGCGACTTATTGTTACAGCTTCACGAATTGTGTTGTCATCACCAATGACCACTTCAGTGAATTCATCTTTAAATTTCAAGTCCTGAGGAACAGCCGCGATAACTGCACCTGGAAAAATTTTATTTCGTTTACCAATTCGTGCTCCATTGTATATCACTACATGGCTCATTAATACTGTTCCACTATCAATCTCTACATCATCTTCAATCAAACAAAAAGGGCCAATTTCAACATCACTGGCTAAATTTGCCTTAGGGGATACGATTGACGAAGGGTGATTTTTTACCATAAGGAAATTTAAATTTTGATTATTGTTCTTTTAGACTTTCCTCTTTGGGAACAACAACTGCCATAAATTCAGCTTCTGCGGCTAGATTTCCCTCCACAATTGCCCTTCCTTTCATAGTGAAAGTTTTGCTTCTTTGATTAACAAGTTCTACTTCTAGGATTAATTGATCACCCGGAACTACAGGCTTGCGGAACTTGGCATTATTTATTGCCATAAAGTATACAAGCTTGTTTTCGAAATCTGGAATTGAATTAAGTAGTAGGATTCCACTTGTTTGTGCAAGGGCTTCTATAATTAATACACCGGGCATTACCATTTGACCGGGGAAATGCCCAACAAAGTATGGCTCATTTATAGTAACGTTTTTGATACCAACTACTTTTTCCCCCATTTTCAAATCAATTATTTTGTCAACCATCACAAAGGGATATCTATGTGGGAGAATTCGAAGGATTGCATTGGCATCGAAAACAATTCCTTCCTTTTTAACAAACTGATATTTTTTTTCTAGTTTTTTTTGTTGGTATAATTTTCTTATTTGTCTGGCAAACTCAACATTAGCTTTGTGACCAGGACGAGCAGCAAGAATTTGAGCTTTTAGTGGTACACCAATCAACGCAAGATCGCCAATTAAATCGAGAACTTTGTGACGAGCTGGTTCATTTTTAAATCGGAGTTTTTCGTTGTTCAAAATCCCATTATGCCCTAAGAATAAAGGATGTTTGATGTTTAATTTTTGTGCAAGAATACCAAGCTCTTCTTCTCCTAATTCTCTATCAACAATAACGACGGCATTATCGATATCTCCACCTTTTATCAAATTTTGATTTACTAATTGTTCAACTTCACTTAAAAAACAAAACGTTCTGGCTGTAGAATACTCTGTAATAAATTCTTTTTCTAAACTAAATAAGCTAGAATGCTGACTACCAAGAGCAGGGTTATTATAATCGATCATAATTGTAATTCTGAAATCATCTAAAGGGAGTGCAACTATATCTATTCCTTTTTCTTCATCATGATACATGACCGTCTGATCAATTATCAAATAATCTTTTGGTGCTTCTTGTTCAACTATTCCAGCTTCCAATAATGCATCAACGTAAAGTTTTGCGCTTCCATCTCCAATTGGTGGTTCAATTCCATTCAGTTCGATTTTTAAGTTATCAATTTTTAATCCATAAACGGCTGCAAGGACGTGCTCTACCGTATGAACTTTTGCATCACCAACAGCCAGAGTTGTTCCTCTGGATATATCTACAACGTTTTCAACAATAGCAGGAATTTCTGGATTGCCCCCAAGGTCTACTCTTATAAATCGTATTCCATAATTCTCCGGTGCTGGTTTAAAGGTCATTACGCATTCAGTACCTGTATGAATTCCAATTCCAGAAACAGTAACTGGTTTACCAATTGTTCGTTGCTTTTCTAACATTAAATGACTTCCTTTATTTGTTCGTAATTAGCTTGCTCTCCAATTCAGCAATCTTTTTTTGTAACTCTGAAATTTTCTCTTTCAATTCAGGTAGGCTTTTTACTAAAGCATTAATTTTGAAAGCTTCACGCATTTCCATTGCAGGAGAACCAAAATAAATTTTTCCTGCTTTAAGATTATGAGATACTCCAGATTGAGCCATTACAATAACATCGTCTTCTATATTCAAATGATCGGCAACACCAACTTGCCCTGCAATAATAACTCTGTTACCGATTTTGGTACTTCCAGCAATCCCTGTTTGTCCTGAAATTGCACAACATTCTCCAATAACTACGTTATGAGCAACTTGAACGAGGTTATCGATTTTTGTCCCCCGTTTTACTCTTGTTTCACCAATAGTTGCTCTATCAATACAAGTATTAGCGCCTATTTCTACATCATCTTCCAAAACTACAATTCCAACTTGAGGAATTTTTTTATACGATTTATTCTCTAGTTTGTAGTAACCAAAGCCATCGCTTCCAATTACAACTCCAGAATGTAAAATATTTCTTTTGCCAATTTTGCAGTATTCACGGATAGTTACTCTTGGATAGATTATTGTATCGTCACCAATTTCTACATCATTTAAGATTGTTACATGTGGGTAGATGATTACGTTATCACCAATTTTACAATTTTTTCCTATGAAGACATTCTTCCCACATCTAAAGTTTTTACCAAAACTAAATTCAATTTTAGTATGAGTGCCAATTTCAAATAAGGGAGGTAGTTCGATTTCTGGAGTAAAGAAATGGTTTATTACTTCAATAAAAGCAAGATAAGGTTCGTTGACTTTGATTAATGTAAGATTTGGAAATTCTTTATTGAAGTCTTTTTTGACCAGTACTGCGAAAGAAGAGGCAGGAGTTATAAATTTTTCATACTTTTCCTGATACAAAAATGTAAGGTCGTTTTCTCCTGCATCTTCTATTTTTGCCACATTAAAAATTTCTTTTTCAGTTTTACCAACAACTTCACCATCAACCAGCTTTGCTATTTGAGAAACTGTTAGAGGCATAAAGTTTACTTAATTATGTCTAGAACTTTTTTTGTTAAATCATATTTTTCATTTGCATAGAGAAGTAATATATCACCACTCTTATCAAAAACGAAATCATAACCTTCATCTTTTGCAATTTTCTCTAAAGCATTGAAAATCTTATTGTGAATTGGACGCATAAATTCTTCTTGCTTCTGAAACAATTCTCCATTTTGACCAAATTTTTGTTCTCTGTATTGCATAATTCTATTTTCAAGTTCTACGAGTTCACGTTCTTTTTCAGCGCGCATTTGGTCACTCATAAGAAGTTTGTTTCGATCATAATTATCATACTTTTGTTTCCATTCACTTTCTAGTTTACGTAGTTCACTCTGCCATTCTTGAACAAGGTTATCTAATTTCCGTTGAGCATCTTGAGCTTCCGGCAACTCTTTAATGATGGCTTCAGAATTAACAAAACCAATTTTTACTTGGGAAAAAGCACTTATTGAAAACAAAAAAATTATGCTAATGAAAATTAGCTTTTTCATAAACTCCTCGGAATTTGATTATTTAACACGCCCCCTTCTTAATTGATCGAGGACTTTGAAGGTTAAATCATATGTTGGATCTGAATAGAGAACTACGACTTCCCCAGCTTTGTCAAGAACAAGAGTTACTTTTTCTTCTTTTGCAACTTTTTCGATAGCCTTAATTATGTTTTGTTTGATTGGATTTAGTAATTCCTCTTGTTTTTGTGCAAGATCGCCCTGTTGACCAAATCTTTTCTGACGATAATTTAATATATCTTGCTCTAATTTGATTATTTCTTGCTGTCCTTTGAGTTTAGCATCTTCGGACATTATTGCTTCCTGCTTACGGTAGTTTTCCATTTTCTCCTGATATAACATGGATAAACTATCGAGTTCATCCTGCCACGTTTTAACAATATTACTCAATTGTTCTTGAGCTTTTTTGTATTCAGGAAGTTGACTTAATATTATTTCTGAGTCAACCACTCCGACTTTTAAAGTTACTGTTGTTTGACTAAATGCTACATTAAATGCAACAAACAAAATTGCAAGAGAAAAATAGATTGAGTTCACTGTTAACCTCATAATTTGTTTATATTTTACATTCCTCTGCCAAATTGAAAATGGAAAATCCATTGAGGATCATAGCCACTAACGGATTTTCTATCAAAGCCATAGCCGAAATCAAATCCAATCATACCAATTGGATTAATTAAAACTCTAGCACCAAAACCGACGCTTCTTTTTAAATCAAATAAATCAATATCTTTCATATCGCGCCAGACATTACCTGCTTCAGCAAAAGTAAGTATGTAAAGAGGCATCGGTTGGAGAGTGACTGCAAATCTTAATTCAGCAGTAGTTCGTGTGAAAATTTTTCCACCAATAACTTGACCGGTCGCATTTCGAGGACCAATTGAACGATCATCATAACCTCGAAGTGGTTCAGTAGCTATGATAAGTCCACTTCCCCCCATATAATAATATTCAAATGGTTGAATTGGAGTATTAGGAATTAACTCATAAATGAATCCATAATAATTACCAACATAGAAAGTGAGCTTGTTTGTACCAAATAATCTTCTATAGATTTCTAAAGAAAGATCTGTTTTAAGATAATCAACATCTCCTGGGAGAAATGGTCCACCAGAAAGATCAAAATCAATTCCAAAGTTACTACCTGTGCTAGGGAAGATCGGGTTATCAATATCCTTTCTTCCAATACCTAGAGCTATTGAGAATTGTTTATAAATTCCTTCTCTGTAAAATCCACCACCACCTTTAACATCATTCATATTAAAGCGAAAACTTCCATTAATTGTGAAATAATCATCGGGCCAAGAAAGCCTTCTACCTGCGCGGAAACTTCCACCATACTGACGCAAATCGTAAATGTAAATTTGCCTAGTATCGAATATATCAAAACCCAGTGAAGTAGGTGTATCCATAAACCATGGCTCAGTGAATCCTAATGAGAAAGTGCGATAATAGTTTCCTATTCCAAACTGCCAGTTAAAGTTGAGTATTTGACCTCCTCCTAAAGTAAATGGATTTGTTATGGAGAAGTTTGTTAAAGTAACTCCAACTGCACCGCTAAATCCCCAACTTCCACTATAACCAACTGAAGCATTTAAGTAATCGCTTGATTTTTCTTCTACTTTATAAGTTAAATCAACAGTGCTATCTGAAGATGGAAAATAATCTACACCTTCTTGATATAACTTTTCTGTATTGAAGTACTGTAAATTTGCAAGTTGTTGAAGACTTCTCAATAACAAACCACGATTGAAGTAATCACCTGGTCTGGTAAAAAGCTCTCGTCGAATAACTTTGTCCATCGTTTTATCGTTACCTTTAATCTCAACATAACGAATCTTAAATTGATTTCGCTCTGCAATTTTAATAATAATATCTAAGGAATCTTCTGCAACTTTAACTTCTTCTGTTCTCAGTGAAAAACCTAAATAGCCATTATCAAAATAAAGAGAAGATACATCGTTTTGTTGTTCATTTTGTCTCAAATTTTTTTCGAATCTTTCATAATCAAAAATATCGCCTTTTTGAAAACCTAAACGCTTATTTAATATATCAGTTGAAAAAACTGTATTACCTATCCAAGTTATATTTCTAACCTTGTATTGTGGACCTTCATGAAGATAAATGTCAACAAACAGGTTCTTCTTATTTGCATCAAAATAAATTGAATCTTTAATTATAGTAACATCTTTGTAACCATTTTTTCTGTAAAATTTAATGAGGTTTTCTTTATCTTTTTCAAATTTTTTCTTATCGAATTTTTCCTTTTTCCAGAATCTCCACCACCTTTTTTCGAGTGTTTCGTCCAGTTGACCTTGGAGTTTACTTTTGGAAAAACTTTCATTCCCATAAAAATTGATTTTTTTAATTAAAACGACATCTGATTCATCAATTTTGAGCTTTAGAAGTTTTCTTGCGGGCATTCTTTTAATGGACTCAATGGCTAACTTATCTCCTAAATCGTATTCGATAGTATGGATATCCGCAGGATTAGATTTGTTTACCCATTTTACTCGAATTTTCTTTTTAAGCGTATCTACGGAATGAAAGTCGAGAAGTGAAGTTGTAATGGAAGAATTAATCATGCCTTTTTCTTCGTAAAGGCGCATTATATTTCTTTTTAGTTTGCTTATGTCATTTGGTTTTAATACTTGACCTTTGATGAGAGTTACTTCTTTTTTAAGATCCTTTTCACTTATTTCATCATTTCCAACGAAAACAAACTCTTCGATTCTTGGATATTCTTCAACTTTAATTTGGATAAAGATTCCATCACCAATTTGTCTTTCTTTAAGAAGCTGAACATCACTGAAAATGTTAAGAGCGAGGATTCTTTTAATAGCATTTATAGTAGCATCACCAGGAACTTGAATCTCATCCCCTATTTTCAATCCACTCGAAGCGATAATTACGGATGCGTCAGCCGAGACATTTCCTTCCACAGAAATTCCAAGTATTTTATATGTTGAAGCTTTTTGAGAAATTCCCATTGAATTAAGGGTAAATAAAAAAGTAGTTATAAGTAGTAGAAATGACAGCTTATTTGATTTTAGAAAATTTAATATATGCATTTTTGCCTACAATGTTTGATTTTTTTATTTGTTCGCTTACAAGTCCAAATCTTCTTTCTCGACGTTGATAATCTTCGATTGCTTTATATAAATCTTTTCTTCTAAAGTCAGGCCAGAGTGTGTTGGTTATATATAATTCCGAATACGCAATTTCCCAGATTAGAAAATTGCTAATTCTCATTTCTCCACTTGTTCTAATGAGAAGGTCAGGTTCCGGGAGATTAGCTGTTGAAAGATGTTGGGAAAAAATTTTATCATTAATTTCATCTGGTTTAAGTAATCCTTCACGGACTTTATTAGCAATTATTTTTGTTGCGTTTATTATATCCCATCTTCCTGAATAACTCAAGGCAAGAATTAAATTCATTCTTGAATTATTTTTTGTCTTTTCTATGGCGTCAGATAAATACTTTTGAACTTCAGTTGGGAGAGAAATTATATCGCCAATTGCTTGGAGACGGATATTGTTTTTGTGGAGCTCATCAGTTTCTCTTTTAAGCGTTTTAATTAAAAGTTTCATTAGTGTGGAAACTTCATCTTCAGGTCTTCGCCAATTTTCAGTTGAGAAAGCGAACAATGTTAGATTTTCAACTCCTAATTGGGCACAAGCTTCTACTACATCACGAACTGATTTTACCCCTTCCGAATGCCCTGCTACACGAGGTAAGCCCATTTGACGAGCCCATCTTCCATTTCCATCCATTATAATGGCAATATGGCGTGGAATGTTACCTTTTTTCTTGAGTTTTTCTTGAATCTTTATATCGTCAGTTTTTTGTGTCTGTTTCAAATATTACCTAATAGATTTGTTAAAGCAAAACAATTTAATTTTAGGTCAAAAAAAAAACAAGTTGAATTGTTAAACTTTGTTTAAAATCTTTTATAAAGGAATCGATTAAAAAGTTTCAATAACGAAAAAGCCATCTCAAACTGAGATGGCTTTTATACTTTGTAGCGGGGACAGGATTCGAACCTGTGACCTTCGGGTTATGAGCCCGACGAGCTACCAGCTGCTCCACCCCGCGATTTTATAATACAAATTTATTAAAATATTAATTTTTTCAAAAGACCTCTCGTTTTGGAAAATTTGTTCATTCAAATGTTTGAAGCGGATTAAATTTGCGTCTTTAAAATTCGAACCTTGGGAAACCACTTTCCTGTTCTATTCGCATACTCTTTGTATTCCGCAAGATTTTTGGTTAAAATCTTTTCTTCGAAGTTTGTTCTTAACACATATAATGGAAATTCGATGAATAACGTAAGTGGTATGATTAAGTAATTTGCTAAAGCTAAACCAGCGAATAAATCTTGAAGAATTTGGGTAAGGTAAACTGGATGACGAATGATTTTATAAAATCCTTTGTCAATCAATTTATGGTCTTTATAAATGACGATATCCTGAGTATAGAACTCACCTAAATTTTTAGCAGCTAGAATTTGTAACCATGAGAATAAGACGTAAAGTCCAGCAAATATTGTTCTAATAACCTGTATCAATTCGTCTTTTATTTCTATTTTACCAAGTCCGAAGAGTCCTGCTATTATTAGAAGAAAAATTAAAGATGAGATATATTTTGGAACATTTTGCAGATATGATTTAGGTTTTGTTAGAACTGGTTGAAGTTTTTTTCTAAAAGTTTGACCAGCTAGTGGAAGATTAGCCGAAAAGGTTAGTACTATGTTTATAATTATTATCAAATTTATAAGTAAATCATAATTCATTTTTACTACTCCTTTCTTCAAAATTATGACTTGAAATTATAAAAATTTGAGTAACTATTGCTTTCAATTTTTTTGCTAAAATTTTTAAATTTGTGCTATTAATATACCAAAGGATATAGTCATGTATAACGAAATCGTTATATTATCAATCACAGCGGCTTCTTTAGGGTTTATTCACACAATTTTGGGAGTTGATCATTACATTCCGTTTATTGCTGTCTCGAAATCATTAAACTGGTCACGTTCAAAAACGCTTTTAATTACAGCAATCTCTGGAGTTGGACATGTTCTTTCTACAGTGCTAATTGGTTTAATCGGTATTGCAATTGGGCTGTCTTTAACATCTTTTGAATCGATTGAAAATGTGCGAGGCGAAATTGCCGGTTGGTTGTTACTTTCTTTTGGATTTGCATACACAATCTTTGGTCTCATAAAATCTAAAAAGAAACACTCACATTCACATTTTCATCTTACTTCAGGCGAGTTTCATCATCATGAACATACACATGATGATATTGAACATAAACATATTCACAAAACTCCCTCTAAGCTTACAGGTTGGCTTCTTTTTTTAATCCTTGTTTTTGGACCATGCGAATCTCTCATTCCTATTCTTATGATTCCTGCTGCTCAACATAGCACTTCAGGACTTATTGTAGTTACTTTAATCTTTGGTTTAGCTACTGTTCTTACCATGTTAGTAATGGTTTATTTAGGAATTTTGGGAGTCAATTTAATAAAAGTCAAAAAAGCAGAGAGACATATTCACACTTTAGCAGGTCTTTCAATTCTAATATGTGGAATTGGTGTTCAATTTCTTGGTTTATAATTCTTAGATTTCTCTCTACAAAACTATCGAGAGATTATTCACAAAAAAATAATTGTAATCTTTTCAAATGTAATTTGCTAATGGATTTTTAATAAAATTAATTAAATCATCAATTACCATCATCGTATACACTAGCTAATTGAAAATGTTTTAATCTGATTTGTTCAAATGGGTAAGTTAACTTAATCGATTATTTACTTTTTCCAACTGAATCGTTCAAAAGTAAATTTTTATTCTTTTTCTAATGTAGTATCTAATGCATGTTCTTCATTTTTGATTAAAATAGAAGCTAGAATTGAAACAATGATGGTAATGGTTATAACAGAAAGAGAGATTTGGATTGGCAAATGATACCAATCGGAAATTAACATTTTTATTCCAACAAAGAATAACAAGAAAGCAACGCCATATTTTAAGAATCTAAACAATCGCATAATTCCCGCCAGTGCAAAGTAAAGCGCTCTGAGTCCAAGAATTGCGAAGATATTCGACGTGATAACAATAAAGGGATCACGGGAAATTGCTAGTACTGCAGGAATTGAGTCGATTGCAAAAACAATATCAGTTGACTCAATCAAAAGTAAGGTTAAAAACAAATTTGTGATAAATAGTTTACCATTCTCTCTCACAAAGAACCTATGAACATTGTCAGTCTTTACTGGAAAGAATTTAGAAGCAATTTTTACCAGGAAATTTTTCTCGGGTTCGATCTTTTTATCAGGAGTAAAAGCCATTTTATAGGCAGTATAGATTAAAATAATTCCAAATATATAAACAATAAAATCGAAAGTTTGAATAAGTGTAACACCCGCAAGAATAAAGACGATACGGAAGAATATAGCTCCTAAAATTCCCCACTTCAAAATATGAGGTTGGTCTCTATCTTCAATTCCCATTATTGTAAATATCATGATAAACACAAAGAGGTTGTCAACGGATAGCGATTTTTCAATTAAATATGCTGCCAAAAACTCCATTGCTTTGATGTGACCGTTTGGGAACTTAAAGTAAATTGAAACATTGTATAAAAACGCTACACCTATCCAGATTGCACTCCAAATTAAAGCCCTTTTTATTCCAATTTTATCTTTTCTGTGGTCAGTAAACCAGAGATCAATAGCTAACATGATAGTTACGGCAATAACAAAAACTATCCAGTACCAAAGTTGTGTGGTCATTAAATCTCCAATAATTTTTCAAAATTAATTATTAAAATTAGCTTAAGAAATACAAATTAAAATCCTAAATATATGAAATAGAAGATAAAGTCTAACTCAAAACAAACAGAGAGATGTTAAAGACATTGTTTTTAAATCGTTATTTGAAAATTCACTAACTGTTTTTATGAAATTTCTTTATAATTTTTTTAGGAAAGTTTTGATAAAGATTTATAATCTAAGATTAAAGTATAGAGCTGATTCATAAATAATTAATTCTTGAACTAGACTGAAAATATTTATATTGTTAAGTAAAATGTTAAAAAATAAAAAAAGAGTAATTATTCAAGTATCTACCAGAGCCGTTTTAATATTAGATTAAGAATTAATTAATTGATAAGGAAGTGAGGATAATAGTATTAATAGAATTTTTGATTTTTTCGACAGTATTAGCACAGGTTTATAATTTTCATATCTATAATTCAAATAATGGTTTAGATAATCCATCAATTAAGTGTATTACTCAGGATTCCGACGGTTATATATGGATTGGTACAACATCTACATTGTTAAAATATGATGGTTACACATTTTATGATTTAAGTAAGACAAATTCTGACTTTGCATTTGAAATATTTGACCTTGCCCGATACAATGACAACATTTGGATTGTTACATCAAAAAACGGTATTTATGTTTATAACAAGAAAAGTGGTTTCACTAATATTCACAAAAAAAATTATTTTATATCAAAGAAAATAAAAAGATTAAGAGCGACAGCAAGTGGTATTTTATTTATAACCAAAGAAAATGAATTTTATCAGGCTGTAAGCGATTCTCAGATAAATAGAGTACTTTCAGATGTAAATTTACCACGCGTAGATTTTAATGATATTATACCAATTCAAGGTGGTTTTGCACTTGCATCAGAACAAGGAGTCTTTTTAGTTCAATACAATCGAATCAAATATAAATTTGATAGCTCTATTCTTAAAAAAAATTCAAATGTTAAAAGGTTGGAAATTAATTCGAAAGGTGATTTAATATTTGTTACAACGGACGGAAACCTTTATAAGATCGAGAACTATCAACTTCAAAATATTCACACCTTAAGTTTTAATAAAACTTTTAATAGTTTTTCTTTGCTTAGTTCTAAAAATGATGTTTTATGGTTTGGTTTTGATGAAGGATTAATAAGACTTGAAGGAGATAAAAAACTTACAATAGGTTTTAATAACGGACTTCCGCATCAGTTTATTACTTCAATTTTTGAAGATAGAGAAGAAAATTTATGGGTTGGTACTTTAAATGGAATTGCAAAACTAAATTCATTGGCGATTCAAAATTATCCAACACTTTTCCATACAACCACTTCTTCAGTTCAAAAAAT
>CAKZPH010000075.1 GCA_937138605.1 uncultured Ignavibacteriales bacterium | reverse complement strand
ATTTTCCTTCTTCAAATTATAATTTAGGTTTAATGCATAGTTGAAATTTCAATGACTTATTTTTGATAATCAAAGAATCAATTTCACATCTGCACCACAATTTTTAAAACTTTACTCTTACACCAGCTTTAAGTTCAACCATTTGAAATGCACTTACATTTTCTAAATCAAGATTTAGTGTAGCCCATAATTCACCAATTATCACTTTATAACTTGCACTTACATCAAACCAAATTGGATCAATTATTTTAGCGGAAAGATTCATTCCCACATTAAACCCACCACTCCAATCTAATTGCTTTAACGCAGGTACCTGTAAAATAACAGCATCATAAGTAATTCCAAGTGTATCGATTCGCAAAGTATCGAAATATGCACTTCTGAAACCTTCCCAACGATAAATTCCAAATCCAAAAATTAGATTAGATTTCATGAAATTGTTTCCAAATAGTCGATAACTACCATTAGCCGATGCTCCATAAATTTTAAGATGCATCTCCAGTTTCGGAATGTCAAAGACACGTGTTACTTCACCACCGCCAATGTTAACTTTTCGTTTAATTGTTAATCTCTCCCTGTTCTCCTTTTGAAAACTAATGTACTCAATCATGCTAAATAACTCCCAAGCATCACTGGTTTTGTATCCGTAAAAAACATTCCCACTAAAAGCAGGAAGAAATCTGACTGATAAAGAACCAACTGGTACGTAATACGATGCTGCTACACCTGCAGAATTAATTTTGTTCTGAGCTTCCAGACAAAATGAAAAAAGAAATACAAACAAAACTATTGAATTAAAAAAAATATTTGTTTTCATATTTATTTCAATATAAAAATGTTAGACAAATTTTAATGTTGAAGTAATCAAGAATTGGAAATTGATCAAAGCCAAATTTTCGGGGAGTTTTGAAAAAGTAGAAATAACCAAGAGAGCTTCCCACTGCAAAAATGTCGGATGGTTGATAAGCTAGTTCAAAGCTTGTAAAAGCAGAAAAAGGATTGCCATACTTATCTTGAGCAAAATTACGATAACTATATTCGAAAGTGTAATCTAATTCTTGAAACTTCTTTCGCCACACTTCTTCAAGATATAATCGACGAGTGTAGAAAAATATTCCTGCACCAATTTGTGGTCTTATATAAAAATTAGGAAGGGGTGAAATATCCACCTTAAATGAAATAGTTAAAGGCATAAGATCCATTTTTTGAACTGGATTAAGATAAGCTGCAAGTGTACTATCAGCCCGTAAATTATCTTGAATGATTCCACGATATCTTTCCCAGTAAAATCGCCAGTTCCATTGTTCGATTGCCTTTTCCTGTTGGAGACTAAATAAAGAATAACCGCCCGTGAACGTAATCAAAAAGTTTCTAAATAACTGAAACGAAACGTCAACTCCACCACCAACTGCATCAATCTTAGTTACTTGCAATCTTTTTTTAGTTGGATAAGAATAATCAGTATAAAACGCAATAGAATGAAGTCTTATTTGAGAGAACAGTTGAAATGAAAAGATAAGTAAAAGGATTGCTGTCAACTTTGTTTTCGTCATATTCCAGCCTGCAAGGTTAATCTTAAAATATTTCCTAATCTTCCATAATTCGATAAAGAAAAATCAAGTGAGAATGGTATTAATTGTTCCATATTAATTCCAAAGCCAAAGGAATAAGTTTCTTCGTCATATAAGAACTTGTAGCCGCCACGAATTAAAAAAAGATTTTTCCAGGCAACCTCAATTCCAGTATTTATTTTTTCATCACCATCATTAGGATGGATTGCTGAAAGTAAAGTTGTAATTCTATAATCTGATTGATAATCACCAAGAATTTCAGCTGCAGCACCAAGTTTCAAAACTGTAGGCATTTTGAATGGATCGTTAATGAATTTAGCATTTGTCCCAAAATTCTGAAGAGTTGCGGCAATTCTGAGTGATTTTAATCCAGTGTAATAAACAATGCCACCATCAATTACTATGTTTTTAGCATTGTAGACGTCTATGTTTTCACTAACATATTTAAGAACTACACCAAAAGAAAATTTATCCGTTAACATTCGCGAGTATCCAGCAGATAAAGCAATTGATTTTGGATTGAAAGTGCCAATAACATCATAAACACGCTGTCCTGCTACTTTTTGTGTTTTGAACATTTCACCATAATCAAAAACAACGGCACCAACACTAACAACTCCAAAATCAGAATTAAACAAGTAACTTGAACCATATTGTTTGATTTCTGCAAAATAAGGTGTATAAGAAAATGAGGCTGAATGCTTCTTGTTTGTAAATCCTAAAATTGCAGGATTTACGAAAATACCAATTGAATTTAAATCTGATAATGCAATTCCCGATTCACCTAACGCTGTAGTTCTTGCATCCACAGGAATTTCTAAAAAGACGAAACCAGAAGTAGCAGTCTTTCTAAACTCTTGACTCTGTCCAATGATAGTCCCATTACCTATAATCAAAAAGATTAAAAAAAAGTAAAATGTTAATTTGAGTATAAGTTCTTTTTTACTTTTCAATGAAATACTATTTAATGTTTCAAAATCTGTTTGTGTGGAAAAATATCTTGTCATTTTGACCTCATCTAACGATTGCAAATTTTCCAACCTTCTTACCAACTCCCGGAGCATCGATATGATAAAGATATATACCGCTTTCAACATATTGACCGTAATCTGTCACTTGATTCCAGGCAACGATTGCACCCGTTCCTTCTGGGACATTAATTGTCTTTACCAAATCTCCCCGTAACGTATAAATTCTTATTGTACATGGATTAGGAATGTTTACAAATTGAATTTCATCACCAGCACCAGGTTGTGAAAATCCTTCTCCAATTATAAATGGATTAGGGACTACTAGCACTTCATCTAGCTTGTTTAGTGCGGGAATGGTTGATTTGAAGGGATAAATAGTACGATTCGCAAAAATTGACGATTCTAAAGGTGGAACACGATTAGAATTTGTTTCAGGAAATCTTGCCGTTGGATCAATCGACCAAAAAGCTTTTCCAGTATCAAAGGCAGTTAAAGCGTAATAATAATTTGCACCTATTTGAACAGTAGAATCGATAAATATGTACTTGTTCTTTTGTGGATGGAAATATTTTGGATCACCTTTTCTTATTTCGCCAATTAAATCCCATGGACCAATTGGCAAATACCACGAACGGTAAATTCTGTAACCTGCTAAGTCAAAAGTTCTATCATCAGGATCTGAAATTGCTTCGGCCTCTGTTCCCCAAGTAATGACGTTAGCAACGAACTTTTCTCTTTCTCGATAATAATCTACTTCAAACTTTGGAGCGGCAGGTGGGTCAGGATGATTAAACCCTCTACCTGCGAGCCTTTGATTGTAAGTAAATTTTGCTTTATCAGCTGTAGCTTGAAAAATTCTAAATCCTTGGGAACCTAAAAAAAATGGCTTGTAAGAAGTATCGATTGCAATTTTGTAATCCACACCATCTACAATCTCAGCTACTGCGATTACAATGGAATCGCCAGGCGCCAAATTCCACGGACCTAATGACATTAAAGACCACATTCTACTTCTTCTCATGTAAATAGTATCTGCAGGGCTCGAAATAAAGTTTGCTGCATAAGCAGGATCTTGTAAAACTTTGTAACGACCTTCGAGTGTACCAATGTTTGTAAATGGGCCTGAAAGGTCAATTGAATTACTTGCTGCTGACCATCCAAATTTAGAAACTCGAGTAGCTTGACCAGTTAAATCAGGCGATGAATAAAGTAAACGCACTCCTACAAAACCTGGAGCAAGGTACTCACCAGTAGGTTTTCCATTCACTATTGGTCCTTGTGTATAAGATATTCCAAACTCCTCGTTTGCAGGAGTATCAAGAAAATCACCTGCTCTGCCCCATATCATTTGTCTTGAAGCATCATAGAAAAACCAAGTGTTTCTTGCACCGGCAGTAAGAGATGGAAAAAGCACATTCCAACTCCTAGAGTTTGAATGAAGGGCATAACATAAAAGTACATAAACACCATATAGAGAATCTGGAACGGGTCTATTAGGGGCAATTGCTTTTATTTTATTCGAAATATTTTTAATGACATATTCGTAGATAAAGTAATTTTCATCTCGTTTTGAACCTGACCATTGATGAGCAGTGCGTCTAACCTGAACGGGCAATTGTCTTTCAATATCGTCAGTTTTAGTATAATTAACGTTGTATTCCCAGATAGTTTCTATAACTTCTTCACCATCAAGTGGATTCTTTTTTAACCAGAAGTTTTCTCCATTTTTATAAAGATGTTTGTGTCTTGTTACAATGTATTTTGCACCTGGCTCGTTTGAAACCGTTGTGGCATACATTGACCAATCTTCTACAGCAAGAATTGAATCGGGAGATTTCTTTGCTCCTATCCAGATTCCACCAGTGACAAGATGAGATGGCGGGCCACCAATATTTTCTCTAATCCAACTCTCATCAAATCCGGGCCAATCCAATCCTATACCTCGTCTTCCCCAATTGCCAAAATTTGGACCTATCTTTGCAAAGAAAACACTATTCCACAACATTCCACGATTAAAAATCAATGCAGGCGATTCAACTTCTTGCGAATACATCATTAGCGAGTTACAAAAAACTAGAATGAACATGAAAATTCGTTTCATAAATCAACTCATAAAAAAAATTAATTCTTTAATAAAATTTAATCTCAATTGAAAAAATTGAGGCTCATATTTTTTCATCTCACTAGCTCTATATCAAAACCTTCTTGGAATACATCATTAATCATTTACTAAAACCCAATTCCCAACGTGAAGAAAACTTGTCTTGGAATATTTCTATATGCTCTGTATGGAGCAACAATATAACTCAAGCGATTTGGATCAAGCCCAGGATTATCCATTGTAAATCCATTTTCAACCCAATTTTGAATATCATCTTTAGTATCCATCGGTGTAATCCATCGATTATTAAATAAATTCATAACCCTAAGTCCTAAAATCATCCGAACACTCGAAAATCTCAAATTCTTAATAACATTTAAATCAAAACTAGATTCAAGAGGATATCTTCTGTTGTTTACAACATCACGAAGATCAAAAGTTTTTATATAAGTGAAAGGAATTCCCGATTGAGCTGTATATGTTAAACTGACGTTCATATTTTCAAACGGTCTAAATCCTAAAATTGAAATACCTTCATCATCGTATAAATTATATTGAAGCAGTCCACGGAAGCTATGAGTTCTATCGGAACTGGATAAAAACTCACCAGTAAAGTTTCGTTGTTCATAACTTCTGGCACTGTTTGGATAAATCATTACAGGTCCATAATTACCTTCTGTTGTCTGCGCAAGAGTATAGCTTAATCTGTAAGTCCATCTATCTGGTAATATTTTTTCAAAATTTACTTCAATACCTATTGATGAACCAAATGCATTATTTTCATAAGTTGTATAGGAATAAAGGGGAATGTTATCGTCTGTAAATCCAGCTGGACGATTTCTGCTTCCGGTGAAAGATGCAACTCTTAAAAGACCAATTTGTCGAACCCTATCATTGTAAAAAAGTGCTAAATCCAGACGATGTTTTTCTTCAATCACTTGTTGTAAGCCAAACTCATAAGAAATTGTTTTTTTAGGTTCAAGATTTGGATTACCTCTACCAATCCATCCTGATTCGGTTCTTTGAGAGAGCGCTTGAGAGAAGATAGGCATAGATGCAAAATGCCCATATTGAATACGAAATGCCGTGTTTTCACTAATCGGAAAGGAAACACCAAGTCTTGGAAGAATTATATATCTTGTTTTCGAATCTTCAGTTTCAGGAATACCTCTCGAACCTGGCCCACCAGCTCCTTGATAAAAAACATTAAATCGATCTTTTGGTACTCTTGCTTGAAAGTTATACGCTTCAGCTCTTACACCAATGTTTGCAATCATTCCCTCATATTCCATCTTGTCTTGAATGTAAAAACTTAGACCAATTGGATATGCTCGATAGTATTCGGCAAAACCAGAACGAACTAAATATGTATTTGCCTGGAAACTTGAATTCACGCCATTGTTAACCATGTCCCAGTAATAAAATCTAATACCCGCTTTCAGAAGATTAGTTGGAATAATTTGATTCGTATAATCAAAGCTCATACTCCAATGGTCTGTTCGATTGTCTTGATAATAATTGGTACTGAAATTAAACGGTTGACGGAAGTAATTATTTTCCCACCAGATTCCATCTTTTAAAACAGTGCCACGTGGATCTCTCAAACTATCAAGTCGATCTGCTTCTACTCCATAACCAGGTAAATATTCATAAGGCAAAACATAAGTTTCCTTTTGATGGGATACTGTAGCTTCTATAAAGGACTTTGGATTGATTGTGAAAACCCAGTTTATGCTTTGACTAATAGTTTGTTCTGTCCTTACAGGATCAAGTTTAACATAATACTTTGTAGATACACCTGGAGGTGAAAATGCAATACCGCTCCATCTAATGTCTTCCGAACCAGACCAAATTCCACCAATATACTTTTGAAAAGCTAACATTAATCTGATTTTATGAGCTTCTAAAGGTTTGTAAGTTATGTTCATTACATAATTCTGGTAGACTAAATCTTTTTCAGGAGTCGGAAGTCGAGTTGGACTTTTTCTATATTCACCTGAAAGAAAGAACTTTAATAAATTTGCATCCTTTCCTAATGGTCCACCAAAACCAAACATCACTCTGGAATACCATCTCTTTCTGTAATCATAGACCCCCATTGGATTATCATCACTTGGTGTGTGATTTTTAACCCATACACTGTGAGCCCAACGTATTTCTTCATCTACAATTTTATTCCACATGGCTTGTGCTATCGAATCGCCTGATTTTGCTTGTTGAAGTAATCCTTTATATCTTATATCGAGTTTTAATTCTGTTATAATCAAATCTTTCATCTTAAACCAATTTTCTAATGGGCCCCATTTACGCCACTCATAATTATTCAGGTCATACAAATAAGGTCCCCAGTGATATTGCCCAGGTGGTCGAATTTCAGTTCTTATTTCTCCATTGAATTTAGCAGAGCCTTCTTTCATTACAACTTTTACAACACCCGCTTGAGCGTTACCATACTCAGCAGAAAAACCACCAGATATCATTTGCAATTGTTGCACACCAAGCGGATTAACATCATATTTCCAGGAGTTATTTGCTTTATTTGTACCAAATGCGCCAGGCGCAGTAGTGGAAGCATTTATTTGTTCCACACCATTTATTTGAAAGTTAATTTCATATGCACCAGAACCTCTAACTTGATAATCACCTTGCGCGTTTTTAATAAAGCTTGAACTTAGATCAATTACACCACGAATTCCTTCAATTGCTGCAATTTTAATTTGTTCATCACTAACGGTGGTGGAAGTGGAAGTCTGGTCTTTTATAATCTTGGGTTTTTCTGCAACAACAACCACATCTTGAATTTGAATTGAAACGTCCTTTAATCTAAAATTGACTTCAGTAGTTCTATCTATAAAAACTTCTACATCTCTTTTTGTAACTTTTGCATAACCAATCATACTTGCAGTTACATCATATTTACCAGGTTGAACATTTAAAATCACATATCGACCACTTAAATCAGTTGTTGCTCCGATAAATAATCCTTCCAGAAAAACATTTACACCAACGAGAGGTTCATTCGTCCTATCATCTAAAACTTTACCAGTAATTTTGCCCTTGCCACCTTGAGCTAGCAGTAATGATGTCATTAAAACAATACCGATTAAAATTTGTTTAACCATAATCATAACCTGAACAATTATTACTTTGAAATTAATTTTTTTACAAGAGCAATAATGTGATCGTACAGTATATACTCAAAAAATCAGTTCAACATTTATTACTGACAAC
>CAKZPH010000074.1 GCA_937138605.1 uncultured Ignavibacteriales bacterium | reverse complement strand
ATAAAATTAACTTAAACAATTATATTACCACTGCTAAAAATTTATTAAAAAGATATCCAGAATCTCGTCTGGTTGATGTTTATAAGTATTTTCATCAAGGAAGATTTGGTCCTGAACATTTAATTCGTGACTCACTAATCGCATTAGAATTTTTACGAAATGAATTGAACATAATTATTGACTCAAACTCCGATTCTGCTTTGATTGAATACATTATGCCAGAAAACAAATATGTAAGAGTTGATTTAAAATTGATCAAAAGAAAAATCATTCCAATTGAGCTATTTTTTACTGCTTTTTATCAAAGTGCTACCTACCACGATTCACTTCAACACGAAAAATGGAAAGAAGATTGGAGAAAAATTTGTAGCGAAATAGAAAAAAATAAATTACCTATAAAAGATTTTGAAAATGATAAAACTCGTATTACTCATAATTTGAATCAAAATAAGTTTGTTTTTAGCCATTCTTTAGAGTACAAACGAAATTATAAACCTATGTATAGAGTAATCGATAGAAATATTTTTGAAAAATTCATATTGCCCTTGCTGAAAAATCAAAAAGTGAATTTTATAAAGTAATTGTTTTTTATAATCTTCAATTAAACTTATGACAATCACATTTAAAATCATCTTTACTTTAAGGAATTTTTCAGATTTGAACCTGAACGCTTAGGATAAAAATTGTTAGTATCTCTTCCTGAAGGTCTAATTATAATAGTGTGAAAGATTGATTTTTATAAATAAAATGATGAAGCTGAAAATAAATTAAACCTTAATATTAAAGTAAGAATAGTTAGATCTTAATTCATCTTTAGTTGATTCAGGATCCATAATTTTAATTACCTCATCGACACTAAGTTTAATTTTAATCGAGTGATTTATGATATCCACGTTAAAAACAACCCATCTTTCATCCTGTACATATTCTATTACACCTTCCATTCCTTTTAATGAACCTGTTAATACTTTGACCCTTGCGCCCCTGACTAAACCTTTAGAAACTTGAATATTATTTTGTTTATGTTGAACTATACGTTTTAAATATCCAATCTCTCCATCTGAGATTGTAGCAAATTTACCATTAAACGAAATACATCTAACTATTCCATCAGTTTTAAGAACCTCTAATCTACCTTTTTCATTCACATGAGCAAAGATATAAGAAGGAAACAAAGGCTCCTCGATAATTTTGTAACGGTCTGACCACTTCCTTCTCATTTTAACCGTTGGAAGAAAACTCTGCAAACCTTTCATTAAAAGTTTCTCATGAACTCGTTTTTCAAATCTAGGTTTTGTGTAAAACACGAACCAGTGAATAATATCCGTTGATTTCATGATTTCCTATTTTATTATCATATCTAAATATAGCTGAATGAATTTATTTAAATCAATTTCATCTTTGTAAGTTTGAACTGACAATAAACTTGAATCGCACCCCATAATTATTGCAGAAAGTCGTGAAACATTTTTATGGCACAGTGCAAGCACTGGTTTTTTTAGCACGTAGAGAGCATAAGCAATTTCGAATCCTACACCCAAACTTGGTCCCGAGATTTCCGCAATAATTCCATCAGCAATTGTTAACCAGTTAATATCTCGCTTAAAAATTTCGCTTTCGCTCAAAACATAGTTTGGTATCAAATCTGGTTCGTGGAGTGGTAAATTACCTGATTTTTTAACTATTTCTATTATCTTTTTGTAATAATCTTGATATGTTATATCACCGCTTATTGGTCCTGCACAGTAAATTATTTTCCTCATATGCTTAATATTCTTTTATAATACTCCTCATATATCGAAACTATTTTTTCTTTATTAAAAAATTCAACTGCCCTCTTACGAGCATTCTCAGAAAACTTTTTATATTTATTTGAATTAGTTAAAAGATCAATAGCATACTTTGCCATCCTTTCTACATCACCAATTTCTGCTAGATAACCTGTCTCATTGTGTATCACTAGTTCAGGTAGCCCACCTATACTCGTAGTTATACAAGGTAATCCACAGGCCAAAGCTTCCAATGCTGAGAGACCAAAGCTTTCGGATTGACTAGGTAACAAAAACAAATCACTTGCATTTAATATATCCACTACTGCTTCCTGTTTACCAAGGAAATACACATCATTCTTAATTTTAAGCTCTCTAACCAATTTTTCACATTCAGTTCTATCAGGACCATCTCCTGCTAAAATTAATTTAGATGGAATTTTATTTCTAACTATTTCAAAAACTTTTATAACATCAGTAACTCTTTTTACTGGCCTGAAGTTAGATATGTGTACTAATATTTTTTCGTTATTTGGAGCAAAGTGTTGTTTAAACGCACAATTCTCTTGAGGTTTATAAACTTCTACATCAACAAAATTTGGAATAACTTCAATTTCACGATTAACATTATAAGTTGTAAGAGTTTTATCTTTTAGAAACCTTGAAACAGCTGTTACACCATCACTTTTTTCAATTGAGAATTTTATAAGAGGTAAAAATGATGGCTCAAGTCCAACAAGTGTAATATCGGTACCGTGAAGTGTTGTAACGATTTTTACATTCTCTTTATTCTCACTCAGAATTTGCTTGGCTAGATAAGCACTTACCGAGTGTGGAATTGCATAATGAACATGAATTAAATCTAGTTTTTCAAATTCATAAACTTCCACCAGCTTACTTGTCAGTGCAAGTGAATAAAGAGGGAACTCAAATAGTGGATAATTACTTACTTCTACTTCGTGATAAAAAATATTTTCTTGAAGATGAGTTAATCGCATTGGCATCCTGTAAGAAATGAAATGAATTTCATGCTTTCTTTCAGCAAGAGCTTTGCCCAGTTCAGTTGCAATTACTCCACTTCCACCATATGTTGGATAACATGTAATTCCAATTTTCATATTAAGTTAATTGTTTGTTAATAAACCAATTTTTTAATAGACTCATTTGTAATAAGTCAAAATAATCACCATCAATTAATAATTCATTAATTGGCAGTCATTAAATTCTAAATCCAGGCGCTTAATTAATTCGAACATTTTTTATATTAGTATTCGTCGTTGTAAGATAAATATTTCCCGGATTCATAGAAAACAAACCTAATTCAATCCAGATTTTTGTTGCTTCAGTACCATATCCTATCCCTCATCCTTTTTTATCACCAATTTGTTTATGTGATACAGCTTCTTTGCATATGAATCGATGTTCAAGCAATCAAACCAATAAGAGTTTTATTTTTAAGACATATTATTCCAGGAACAGTATCATCATATTCAAAAATTTCTTCAATTGATTCATTTGAATTGACAAAATGCGAAAGTAGAAGGGATTTTCCTTCTTTAACTTTCAACCAATGTCTTACTAAATGTAAACCTTTTTTCTTGCTTTTTTAATGTTCAACCTTTCAGTTAAAAGCTGAATTTGTAATTTACGAGGATCAGAATATTTGATAGTAGCTTGATTTTGTTTGAGTGTAGATGAATTGAAAGCTTCTTCCAATAAGTAGTTAGTAAACTTTACATAATCATATAATTTGAAACCATACTTTTGAGCTTGCTTTATAAACGAAGTAGCAATTGTTTTAATAGCTAAATCCGATAAATTTTTCGTTATAATTTAAGTTTATTTACAAAAATGCTGAATAATAGACTAAATAAGAAAATATAATTACGTAATAGTATCACTTCTTAGAACTAAGGGTTAATGAGAAACATAAACTTTGAAACTTT
>CAKZPH010000073.1 GCA_937138605.1 uncultured Ignavibacteriales bacterium | reverse complement strand
CACTTCAGATTTATTCGGGAAGGGAAAAAAATTTTAAAGAACCTTAAACCTGATATTCTTTATCAAAGACACTCCATATTCAACGCAAGCGGAGTTTTACTTTCAATGCACTTCAAAATTCCTTTAATACTGGAAGTTAATCACTCCGAAGTCTGGGTAAAGAAAAATTGGAGTAGACTTTTTTTTGAAAGATTGGCTACCAAAATTGAGAAATTCGCCTTTGAAAATTCAGATGTTATTGGAGCGGTGAGTAAAATCACAAAAGAAGAAATTTCAAAGCTTGGAGCTAACCCTGATAAAATTGTTGTAAATCCAAATGGAGTAGATGAAATTAAATTTAATCCAGATATTGACGATGAAAGTATCCGGCAAAAATTTGGTTTATCCGAGAAATTCATTGTTGGCTTTACAGGAACTTTCACAAGATGGCATGGAGTGGAAACTTTATTTAACGCAGCTCTGAAAATTTGTTCTTTTAGAAACGACATTTCTTTTTTATTTATAGGTGATGGAAACTTAAGAACTGCCTTAGAAACTGAAACAATCAATTTAAACTTAACAGATCGAATAATATTTACCGGTATCGTTCCCCATGATGACATTTCTATGTTTTTAGCAGCTTGTGATGTCTTAGTTTCGCCTCATCTTGGATTTCAAAGTGGTGAAAGATTTTTTGGCTCACCAACAAAACTTTTTGAATATATGGCAATGGGTAAAGCAATTATTGCCAGCGACCTTGAACAAATTGGCGAAATCATTCAACATGATTTTAACGGATTGAAATTTAAACCCGGTGATGTTGATGACCTTATCAACAACATCTTGAGGCTTGTTCACGAACCCGAACTCAGAATCAAGTTAGGTAATAATGCAAGACAAAGTGTAATTGAAAACTATACCTGGAAAGATAACGCTAAGCGTGTGTTAAAACGATTAATGAACCTTAGTTAGACATAAATTGACTTACAACTGTATTACCCTCGAGTAAATCTCTTACAACCACCACCATCAATTTAATTTCTCATATATACTACTAACAAATGTATTTATTTGTATTCTAAACGTTCACTTTCCTTTACAACTTCAATCTTGAGCGATAAACTATTAAATTTTTTTTGCCGTTTTATTTACTCTTCGGGGGCACAAACATTGTAGAGTCAGATTACATAATTCAATGAGGTATAAAATGAAAAAATTAATCACACTAATAATTTCTCTAATACTTTTCTCAGCCTCTAAAATTGAAGCTGGTAAATATCATCATAATTATCGTATTAGTTTTGAAGTTTTTTACTATTACCTTGCACCTTACGGCGAGTGGATTGAAATTGATTATGGAATTTATGCCTGGAGGCCCATAAGAATTAGATACGGGTGGTCACCTTATCTTTATGGAAGATGGGTGTGGACAAAATACGGATGGTACTGGGATTCCTTTGAACCGTTCGGATGGGCAGTCTATCACTATGGACGATGGTATTTTGACGATTACTATGGCTGGTTATGGATACCAGATTATACGTGGGGTCCTGCTTGGGTAGAATGGAGATATACTGATAGATTCATCGGTTGGGCACCACTACCTCCCTACGCTGGATTCTCAATTTCTATTGGAATTCATTTTTCAATCAATTGGTATTCACATGTGGATTACTGGCAATTTGTTCCCATAACATATTTTCATGGTAATGAAGTCTATCGATACGTGGTACCTCCAAAGTTTAAATACAGAATTTATCAGGAATCACGACACTCAATCAAATACAGATACGAAAATGACAGACTAATCAACGAAGGTGTTGATAAAAAATTTGTTGAAAAATTTGCTGGCCGAGTTAGGGAATTTTCTGTTGAGGATAAAAATAAATTAAATGATTTTTCAACTGAGAGAGCAATTGATAGAGTGAGAATATATAAACCTTTGGGAGATGAAGTTAAAAAAACCAGAGAATTAAATATTAAAAGAGTTGAACGTAGAATTAACCTTGATACTGAAAAAATACTTACACCAAGGGAAAGAATCGAAAAAAGAAAACCAGATCCCAATCAAATAGATTTTGATCGAAGAAATAGAATCGATAGAATTGAGCGAAGAAATTTTGAAGAACATGAAAAAGATGTATTCATACCAATAAAACCAAATGACGTCAGAACAAAGGAAAGAAGTGGTACTTCAAAAAGAGAAAATGATAATTCCTCCAGGATTTTCAAAGAATTTAATTCTGACTTAAATGATAGATCACCACGAACACATGAAAGAAACCGAGGAACTATTCAATCAAGAAATTTTGACGACAGCAAACGTGAAAAAACTGAATATAAACCAGAACACAAAAATGAAATTGACATCTTAAACGATACAAAATTTGAGAATGGTCGATATATACGAAAGATATATCGTGAAAATAACTATCCAATCGAATCGGTTCAAAAACGTCCTGTTAGATAAATTTTTTTTTATTGATTCTCCCTCTCATAAACGGGTGGAACTCGAAAGTTTTGAGTTCCACCTTTTTGTTAATTAAGTCGAAGTAATTACTCAATTAAGTTTTGATATATTTGAGTAAAATAGGTAGTACCATGAAAAACTATAATTTTTTATTCATATTCTTTGGCTTGTATTTTTTAATCACTTTTTTAACTATATCTTGTAAAGACGAAATCTACCTTCCATCGGATGAAGACATCCCAGATTCAAATGTATCATATAACAAACACATTCAACCAATTTTCAATGTTAGATGTGCAACTGTAGGATGTCACGATATGGAAACCAAAAGTGGAGGTCTTAGCCTAGTTTCATATCATACTACTACTGCCAGTTATTTAATAGTCATGCCGGGTAATCCAGATGCTAGCCGGCTTGTTTTGGCTATAGAAGGAAAGTTACCAACACCAATGCCTCCTCCCGGAAGGCCACCATTAACATTAAAACAAATAAAGGCAATAAGAACCTGGGTAGCTGAAGGTGCAAAAAATAATTAGCTTAAAACTTATAACCAGTTCTGTTTTTTGTACCAGTCGAGCGTTAATCTTATCCCTTCTTCCAGTGAAACTTTTTGAGTATATCCTAGTTGACTTTTTGCTTTTTCTACACTACAAATCCAACTCTTCTGAACCATTTCCCGAGCTTTTTCAAGATTTAATATAGTTGCATCTTCTCTGAAATAGCTGGCAAATTGTGAAATAGCCGCCACGACGTAAACAAGAAAATGAGGAATTCTGATTCTTATCGTCTTTTTATTTACAATACTAGCGGTGATATCTCCAATTTCTCTCCAGCTGTACCCTCTTTCACTTGATATAAAATAAGTCTGGTCAATTGATTTTTCAGATTGGATTGAAAGAATAATTCCTTCAATTAAGTCTTCAATATAAATTAACGATACATATTTGTCACTAAATCCAATTAATGGTTGAATACCAGAGTAAATAGACTTAAAAAAAATCAAAATTTCTGGATCACGAGGACCATACACAGCCGAAGGCCTAATGATAGTAAAAGGAATTAAACCCTTATATTTTCGAACTTCTAATTCAGCAAACATTTTTGACTTTCCGTATGTTGTAACCGGATTAAAATTCATCTCTTCAGTTTTTGGTTTATCTAACTCGCTTGGTCCAGCACATGCTTGACTACTTAACAATACAAATCTTTCAAGTTTTGGATTGGATTGTTTAACTGCCTGAAGAAGATTCTTTGTGGTCTCAACATTTCCTTTAAAGTAAGTCTCTTTTGATTTTGCTTTTATGACTCCCCCAATATGAAAAATAAAATTTACATCCTTAACAATATTTTTTAATCCATCTAAATCTGAATAATCAACCGACACAATTTCAACATTATCATTTTTATTCAACCATCTTAAATTGCTTTCTTTTCTTGCCAAGACTCTTACTTTAAATTTTAGCTCGATCAATTTATCCACAAGATGACTTCCAATAAAACCACTTGCTCCTGTAACTAAAGCAGTTTTTTGTAAGCTCATTTTAATTTACCTTAATATTTTTACTCGACAATGAATTAATTTTCAACAAATTTACTTAAATTTGAATTAAGTTTAATATCTCAGAAACTAATCAGGAGTTTAAAAGTGAACCTATTCGATAAATGTCTCAATTTCACAAGAGCCGATGAAGTAAAAGCTCTAGGATATTACCCTTATTTCCGAGTCATAGATGAGAATGAAGGACCGATCGTTCAAATAGAAGGTAGAAAAGTTATAATGGCAGGTTCTAATAATTATCTTGGCTTAACTGCCCATCCTAAGGTAAAAGAAGCTGCCATCAATGCTATAAAAAAATATGGGACTGGATGTTCAGGTTCACGTTATCTCACTGGAACGCTCGATTTACATGTAGAACTTGAACAACGACTAGCTAAATTTATGGGCAAGGAAGATTGTTTACTATACAGTACTGGTTTTCAGGCAGCACAAGGGGTAATTCCGGTTTTAGCACAAAAGGGAGATTATATTATTTCAGATCGGGAAAACCATGCTAGCATTGTGGCAGGTAACTTAATAGCTCGAGCAATGATGACAGAAGTTTTGCGATATAAACATAATGACATGGAAGACCTTGAAAGAGTTTTAGCCAAATTGCCATTAGATGCAGGAAAACTTATTGTAAGTGATGGAATTTTTAGTACCTGGGGAACAATTGCCAACGTCCCCGAGAT
>CAKZPH010000072.1 GCA_937138605.1 uncultured Ignavibacteriales bacterium | reverse complement strand
TTTTTTTACTCCTAAACAATTTCTTTGACCTCAATACCATCCGAAGAAAAATCAAAATATTCAAGAAGCGCGTGAAACGCTGCAGGCGACATTCTAATCTTAGAAAGCAACATATTATTCTTATCAACCTGAATATCAAAAATAACATCACGGAAAAGAGGACGACCTACCGTTGTTCTAATCAATTTAATACTACGCCTGCCGTTTATACAACGTCTGTCTACTTCTATGTGTTTTTCCTCATCAAAAAGAATATCATAAGCGTAATACAATGAAGGGAGAAACTTAGCAATAGCAGCTAAATAATTTAGCTTGAAATGACGATCATATATTGTAATCATGTTTCTATTGTGACTGAACAATATAAATTCTCCATTTACTAGCAAGGAAACTTCCTTAAGTTCTGCCACAGGTAATTGTTCTTTAACAATTGACTCAAACTTAGATAATTGTTCATAAGGAAACGGATTCCCTCCTACCTGCTGGATTAAAGAGTTGAAAACCGTTTCAGAGATGTAATCACAACGTGCCGTAACTAAATTGTCTTTAATATCTAGTTTAAAAAGATAATCACGAGATAAATCTTCTTGTGACATTTTCCTATTCCTCTCCATCATTTCGAATATTCCCAAATTTATTCTCTAAAGCCCTGATAGCGTCGCTTAACAAATCTTGAAAAGTTTGCTCAGGATTTACGGAGCTATATGATACACTAAAACTCCCTCTTTGCACGGTCAACTTTTTTAAATTGCCTGATTTTTCAAAGAGAAATTCAAATCCTTCATTTGTATAGTCAAATATGTTCTTCATCCTTTTCTCCTTAAAAATGTTTTTGCCAAATTTCAAAAGCCTTTACCGATTCATGCGGTAAAACCGAAAAGATGTGATTGCTATCCTTAGCTAAGTGCTTAAGAAAAACAGTATTAATTTTTGTAAAGCCAAGCAACTCGTTTGAAAAGTCCTTAACAGGATCATGCTCATTCCTGGCTTGTATTACACTTGACGGTGCAAAAATAACTTTAATATCAGGACGAACTGCCTGTAGATAATAACTAGCTAAAATGTCATCCATTCTCCCGACAAAAGGGAAAAGGAAATAATTCGGTAAAAACTCTACAGGGATAACAGTGTTTTGAGAATTGAACGGTACAAATGGAGGAGCAGATAATTCGTAAGATGAAGAAAAAAAGTAATAAAAATTATTCAAGAAAAACACATCATTAAACAAAAGATGACCAAAAACATCAAAATCAGGCACTCCATCCCACAAACCAGCTAGAATAAAAGGTTGTTCGCAAACTTCTACTGATTCAATTTTATAATCAATTTGTCCTTGCAGTAAAGCGTCCAAAGGAAACCCTCTTGCCCAAAGGCGTAATGTTTGATTGCTTCTCACAACATCCAAGGGATTCGCTACGATTGATTTAGTCACAAATTTTAGAGCATTGACGGATTGTAAGAACATTTTTTCAAGCCAAAAATCATCGGGTACATTGTCGTCATCAACTAAGGCAATATGCGTCGCACCCTCCTGATAAGCGTAAAGCATTGCAATATTTCTCCGTTGAATGCAATTCCAACCAATCGCGGTTGAAAGTTCTGGGTAAAGAGATTGCTGCTCTTCGGGAGATAAATACGTCACATTTTTAAACTGCGACATCAAGTCACGATATAGCTTATGATTAGTTTTCAAATCTCCCGCAATGACCATTCTAACGCCGAGAGAAGCAAACCTATTAATTGCAACAGTTGGATTATTGATTGTAGTTGTAACTATAGACAAATTCATCTTTTATCCTCCTATTCATAAACTAACCTTGTTCTGTTAAAGTGTTAACAACACTTTTTCCGAAAAATTCAGCGGTTTCTAAGACCGTTTTTCCATTAGGACAAATCTCGTTGAAAGGACACATTTCACACATGGAAAAATGAGACGTAAAAGGAAAATTATTTTCTTTGGTATAAAATTCTAAATCCTTCAAAACAGCTCTAAGAACAAAATCAAAATACCGTGAAAACTCACCACTAGATAATGAAACTGACCAAACCTGGAGTTTCTCTGTAGAACTCCTGGGAATAACAACAAAAGAAAATTTATTGTTAATCTCAATTTTATTTTCATAACAACCTTTAAGATAAAAAAGCGGTTGCAACCAATAGGATTCTTTATCAAATTTGTTAGTAATCTTGAAATCAATCACAGTACCAAATTGATCAATACAATCTATAAAACCAACAATTTTTGTATTGTAAACAGAAAACTCAAATTGTTTTTCTACAGCGCTAGGTTGAATCTCCTCTAAAAAGTTAATAACGTTTTGATTACTTAAAATCTTGAGACTGTTTTCAAAGACAAATGCAGTATGTTCATTGGAAATCTCTTCGCTTAAAATATCATGTATCTTTTGTTTTTTATCTGTGAGATACTTCGCGAAGACACTGTGCAAAACCTTTCCCAACTCCATATAAACATTCGAAGGAATTGGAATTTTTTCTATATATTTAAAGTACCACTTTTTAGGACATTCTAAAAAAGTTTTTATGCTAGAGAATGATAGATGATCAATCATTTTTTTAATCCTTTCTATATAGCGTTCCCAGCAGGACTCGAACCTGCACCTAGGGATTAGAAGTCCCTTGTTCTATCCATTAAACTATGAGAACTATAACATAAAAATCAGAATTTGTCAAGCCCTAATCAATTGTTTCTGGTAATTCTTCATTTTTCTCTTTATAAAGTTCATGAATTGTTTTTTTAACAACACCTTTACAAAGAGTTCCATCTACTAATCTCCGCCGGCAGTGTATAATGACTCTACTCTGGTCGTCCTGCGGATACAGAGACCAAACTGACGCTATCCATGTTTTACACTCAGGACATAATACAGGTCTCATTTTTGCAAAATAAAACTTCCTCGCTTTTTGCTTCAAGTTTTCAATGTAATTAATTACCGATTCCTCCTGGTCACCTTTACGAATCCTGCGAGTAATCTTTAAATCGTTTTGAAGATTTGTAATATCTCTTCTTAAAGAACTAAGCACATTGTTTAT
>CAKZPH010000071.1 GCA_937138605.1 uncultured Ignavibacteriales bacterium | reverse complement strand
TTTCTTTCTCTACTTTCTTTTTACGATGGTTTAAAGGACTAATTTCTTTACTTTCAAGATTTTTAAGAATTTGTTTAGCTCTTTGAGTAATTGAGACAGGGAGTCCTGCCATTTCAGCTACTTGAATTCCATAACTATGGTCTGCGTAACCGAGAACTACTTTATGAAGAAATATAACCTTATCACCTACTTCTCGAACATCCACTTTGTAATTAACAATTCGAGGATAAATATTTGCTAATTCATTAAGTTCGTGATAATGCGTTGCAAAAAGAGTTTTAGCACAAACGTTAATATTTTCATGAATATATTCAGTTAACGCCCAAGCGATTGAAAGTCCATCAAATGTACTGGTACCGCGACCAACTTCATCAAGCAAAATCAGGCTTTTAGGTGTAGCATTATTAACGATGTTTGCTGTTTCATGCATTTCAACAAGAAAAGTTGATTCTCCACTTGCAAGGTTATCTGAGGCACCGACTCTCGTAAATATTTTATCAACAATACCAATCCTGGCGCTTTCAGCAGGTACAAAAGAGCCAATTTGAGCAAGTAATACTATTAATCCTACCTGACGCAGATAAACAGACTTGCCTGACATATTAGGTCCTGTTATTATCAATATCTGTTGAGCAGAATTATCCAGAAAGGTATCATTTGGTATAAACTTTTCACCATAGGGAAGTAACTTTTCTACAACAGGATGCCGACCATTTTTAATAATAATAGCATCGTCGTCGTTGACTTCAGGTTTAACATAATTATTTTCAATAGCAATTTCAGCAAAACTTAAAAAGCAATCTATTGTTGCGATAAGTTGTGCATTTCTTTGGATTCTTTCAGCTTCTTCTGAAATAGTAATTCTTAATTCATTGAAAAACTCGGATTCAAGTTGATAGATTCTTTCTTCGGCATTCAATATCTTTTCTTCATAGGCTTTAAGTTCAGGTGTTATGTATCTTTCTGCATTTACAAGAGTTTGTTTACGAATGTAATCTTCGGGAACCTTATTTTTATGTGTGTTTGAAATTTCAATGTAGTATCCAAAGACTTTGTTATAAGCAATTTTCAACGATGGAATTTGAGTTCTTTCACGTTCACGATTTTGAAGTTGAAGAAGATAATCTTTACCCGAAATAGAAAGATTACGTAATTCATCAAGTTCAGCATTAAAGCCGGGTTTAATGACATTTCCATCTATTATGTTAAGTGGCGGATCTTCTGTCAACATCGAATCAATTTTATCAACAATGTAAGTTAGACTAATTAGATTATCTCTTATTTTTTGAAGGGCGACTGATTTTACATTTCTTAAAATGTCTTTGATAACCGGTATTCTTTTTAATGAAAGTTTTAAGTTAACAACATCTCTTGGATTGGCTCTTCCAGTACAAATCTTAGAAATTATTCTTTCAAGATCACCGATCTGATTTAGTTCTTCTGCAATATCTTCACGAAGTTTTTCGTTCTGGTACAACTCATCTACTGCATCAAGCCTATTTTGAATTTGATCCAGTTTTAGAAGAGGAGCGGAAACCCATTTTTTAAGAAGTCTTCCGCCCATGGAAGTTTTAGTTTTATCAAGAATAGAAATTAATGACCCTTCGCGAGAACCATCTGTCATAGATGCAAGTATTTCAAGATTTCGCTTAGTTGTCGGGTCAAGAATCATATAATCCAAAGGATTATATCTGGAAATTTTTTTAATGTGAGAAAGATTAGCTTTTTGTGTTTCTTGCAAATAATGAAAAACGACTCCCGCTGCAATTATTGCTTCAGTATGAGTATTATCTATACCAAACCCTTTAAGAGAAGTGGTTTTAAAGTGCATTGTTAGAATTTCAAAACAGTACTCGTAAGAGAAAATCCAATCGTCAACTTTTGTAATGGTAAACTTAAATTGAATTTGGTCAAAAATAGATTGAAATTTTGGTAACTCTCGCTTAGAGATAAGAATTTCCGAAGGAATTATTGACTCGATTAATTCTTTTAGTTTTTTTAATGGAATTTCAGTAGTATAAAATTCACCTGTTGAAACATCTGCAAAGGAAAATCCGGCTATGTCCTCTTTAATATATATTCCGCACAAGTAATTATTAGCTTTGTGATCAAGTAATCTTTCGCTAAAAGCAACACCTGGAGTAACAACTTCAATTACATCTCTTTTTACGATTCCTTTAGCAAACTTGGGATCTTCGAGTTGTTCACAAATTGCCACACGATAACCAGCTCGAATTAATTTAGGTAAATATGAATCAATTGCATGATGGGGAAAACCTGCAAGTGGGACATCTGCACTTGCACCGTGAGCCCTTTTGGTTAAAGTAATACCAAGTACTTTAGATGTAATGATTGCATCGTCATCAAACGTTTCATAAAAATCTCCCATCCTGAAAAGCAAAATAGTGTCAGGATATTTTTGTTTTATTTTATAATATTGCTTCATTAATGGGGTAGACATACAATAAAGTTAGCAAGATTTAAAATTATTTGAAAACAACTTTATAAGATATTACTAAGATGTGAATCTTATAATGAATTAAATATCTGATTCATCCGGGGGAGTGATCATATACATTTTTGAGCACATATCACCTTTAAACTTCCCTGTCTTCTTACATTCTTCGAAGTTCTTTTTAACTGCTTGATAATCATCTGCTTGCTCAGATACAGAAAAATCTTCTAAAGCATCCCCGCACTCAGTGCAGAATTTAATTTCTTCTTCAGTCAATTCAATTTTATCTTTAATTCTTCTCTGCGGTTTAACTTTTTTCATATTCGTTTTCAAAACTTTTTGGTTCCCAGTACATACCTTCACAAGGTAAATAAATTTCACTTGGATGTTCATCTAATTTGGTACATAGAACAGCTGTGACATCAAAATATCTACAACTACTACATAAACTCGATTCCAAAACTAATTTGTTTTGCTCGCGATACATTTCGTATTGTATTATAATCGGATGAACTACTATAATATATAATGAAACAATTCCAATTAGCCACCACGTTCCATAATCCAGATAATAATAGAGTATCATAAGTAAAACTATCGTCAAAGCCAATCTCACTATTCCCCAATAAACAATTGAACCAATGGATATTTTCATACAAATATTTTCTCTTCACAATTTCAAACTTCATAAAAATCTAACCAATGTCAAGTTATAATAAAATCAGGAAAAATTCATTTACCTTTTATTTACTATTTTTGCAATAAACTTTATGAAAAATTATAAGCACATCATCTGGGACTGGAATGGGACTTTATTTGATGATGTAAATCTCTGTGTGGAAACTATTAACTGGCTTCTTACAAAATATAACCTTCCAACTATTACTTTAGAAAAATATAGAGATATATTCTCCTTCCCGGTTAGAAATTATTATGAAAAAGCGGGATTTGACCTTAAAATTTACGATTTTAACGCTATTGGTAAAGAATGGATGGATGAATACGAAAGACGAAAATCTGAAATAATTATAAGTGATGGGACAATTAGTATAATTAAAAAATTAAACAAAAAAGGCATAGAACAATCAATTCTTTCAGCATATTCTGAAAATACTTTAATTCAACTTGTGGAAGGATTTGGAATACGAAAATATTTTAAGCATGTAATTGGCCTCGATAACATTTATGCAGAAAGTAAACTTGATCCTGCCAGAAGATTATTTGAAAAATTATCTCGTTATTCAAACTTTGGAATTAAAAATCAAATTTTATTGATAGGCGACACTGAACATGACTTCGAAATTGCTAATGAATTTGGAATAGATTGCATTCTACTCACTACAGGTCACCAAAGTCCAGCTCGTTTAAGAAAATGTAATGTTCCAGTTTTTGATTCACTTCAAGAAGTTTATGAATACTTAATACAGGATTGAATGAAATAATATTGACTAAACACAGTGTCATCTTCATCAAAAAAATGAGAACTCTTAGTTAATTTTGTAAAATAAAATAAGGAGTTAAATGTGGTAATTGGTGTTCCAAAAGAAATCTTTCCCGGTGAAAACCGAGTGGCAATCGTAGCAGACATAGTTACAAAGTTTGTTAAGAAAGGATTTGAAGTTGTTGTCGAAAAAGATGCAGGACAGAATGCTGGTTTAACAAACAATGATTATGAAAAATCTGGTGCAAAGGTTCTTTCAGACTTAAAAGAACTTTATTTTAGATCGGACATTATTCTCAAAGTCCAGAGACCAACAATTCATCCCGACTTTGGTGTAAATGAAATAGAGCTTATGCGTAAGGGTACACTTCTTATTACTTTCATGTACTCCCTTCATTATCCAGAACTTGCTCAAAAAGCAGCTGAACTTGGAATTGACGTTATTTCAATGGATGCAATTCCAAGGACAACTCTTGCTCAACCAATGGATGCTTTAAGCTCTCAGGCAAATATTGCAGGATACAAAGCTGTAATACTTGCGGCAAATCATCTCCATAAAATCTTTCCTCTCCTGATGACAGCGGCTGGAACAATATCCCCCGCAAAAGTTGTGATTATGGGTGCAGGAGTTGCGGGACTTCAGGCACTTGGCACTGCAAAAAGATTAGGTGCGGTCGTTTGGGTTTCTGATATACGTCCAGCTGTTAAAGAAGAAGTTCAAAGTCTTGGTGGAAAATTTATTGAGGTTGAGACTGATGAAACAATGCAAGACGAAGGTGGTTATGCTCGTGAAGCTTCTGCTGAATTTCTAAGAAAACAACAAGAGTTGATTTTCAAACATGTAACTGAAGCGGATATTGTAATCACCACTGCATTAGTCCCCGGAAAGAAAGCTCCTGTCTTAATTACCGAAGATATGGTAAAGAATATGAAACCAGGTTCAGTTATACTTGATATGGCAACCGAATTTGGCGGTAATTGCCAGGTAAGTGAAAAGGATAAGACAGTAAAAAAATATGGTGTAACTATTATTGGAGAAGCAAATCTTCCAAGTTTAGTACCGTATCATGCGAGTGAAATGTATTCTAGAAACTTGTTTAATTTAATTAATTATTCATCGAAAGAAGGCAAGTTTAATCACAACATGGAAGATGAGATTATCGGGCAAGCTACAATTGTCAAAGATGGTCAGATTGTTCACCAAAAAACTAAGGAATTAATAAAGAGTTAACCACAAATTAAGGAATCATTTTATGGAAGGATTCACACTATTAATGTTAATCTATGTTTTTGTTCTCGCAATGTTAGTAGGCTTTGAATTGATTACAAAAGTTCCTCCTACTCTTCATACACCACTTATGTCAGGTTCAAATGCAATCTCAGGAGTTACTATTATTGGTGCTTTAATTAGTGCAGGACTTGAACAATTTACAATAAGCACAATACTTGGTTTGCTTGCTGTAATTTTTGCGACAATCAACGTTGTGGGAGGATTTTTAGTTACTGATAGAATGTTAAAAATGTTCAAAAAAAAGTGAGTTGAATTATGCAGGTACCAATAGAAATTTCTTATCTCATTGCGTCAGTACTTTTTATTTTTGGTATTAAACAATTAGCTTCACCAAAAACTGCAAGAAAAGGAAATCTTACTGCTGCAACTGGAATGTTCATTGCAATCGTTGCAACACTATTTGATAAGCATGTATTAACATTCGAATGGATTATAATTGGAGTTATTATTGGTGCTCTGGCTGGCTCAATCATGGCTTTGAAAGTACCAATGACAGGTATGCCTCAGATGGTTGGCCTTTTGAATGGTTTTGGTGGTGCTGCTTCAATGCTAGTAGCTCTTTCAGAATACTACAAAATTCAAAATGTATATAAAATTGATTTTACGACTTATCATACAGTGACAATTTCACTTAGTGTTTTAATTGGCGCTGTCACTTTCACAGGTTCCCTAATCGCTTTTGGAAAACTTCAAGGTATTATTACAGGAAAAGTTGTGAAATATCCAGGACAACATCCTTTTAATTTGTTCTTGCTTTTACTTGTGATAGCTGAAGCTGTTTATTTTTCCTTGAATCCTACTAACGAGTGGTTGATTTTATCGATGGTTAGTATTTCATTAGTTCTTGGTGTGTTGTTGGTTCTACCGATTGGTGGAGCTGATATGCCTGTTGCAATTTCACTACTTAACTCATATTCAGGATTAGCTGGATCGGCTACTGGATTTGTCTTGCAAAATAATGGATTGATCATCGCGGGAGCATTAGTTGGTGCTTCAGGTATCATTCTTACAAACATTATGTGTAAAGGAATGAATCGTTCGCTTATGAATGTTGTTCTGGGTGGATGGGAATCGGCTGGTTCAAGTGGACCTACCGTTCAAACAATAAAAGGAAACGTTAAGGCTGTTGAAGCAGAAGAGCTTGCAATGTTATTCGATTCAGCTGAAAATATTATCGTTGTTCCGGGCTATGGAATGGCTGTCGCTCAAGCTCAACATGCCGTTCGTGATTTATTTAATATTCTTGAATCAAAAGGGAAAAACATTCGATTTGCTATTCATCCAGTAGCTGGTAGAATGCCCGGACATATGAACGTCCTTCTAGCGGAAGCTCAAGT
>CAKZPH010000070.1 GCA_937138605.1 uncultured Ignavibacteriales bacterium | reverse complement strand
ATACCACCGCGAATGATTCTAAAAATTTAGATTATTTCATTAATTCATCTAACTTTAATGAAAAATCCATTAGTGTTAGTAAAGAACAAGATTCTCTTTTTGATTCAACTAGTTCGTTATTCTTTAATAAAAATCCAGGATATAAAACTCCCGAGACTCTAATGCCAGGATTCTATTTTCCTCTAGTGGAGGAGATTGATCGAGATAAAATTACTTTCTTATGGAATCGAGTCTCAGGAGCAGAAGAGTACTTGATTACAATTTATAATATTAACATACTCGATTCTAAACAAATAACACAGGAAGTTTTTACTGAATTTCGAAGTAAAGATACATTTTGTGTTTTTGATAGAACCTTTTTTGATGAGAATGGAACTTTCAAGTGGTTATTAAGAGCGCGAATTGATTCCATAATAACCTCACCATCCAGAAGTAGATTTTTCAAATTTTCAACGTTACAAGATGAAGAACTGATTAGATTGATATCGCCAGGTTTTGATGCTTCTAATGAAATTAATGTTTCTCAACCCAATCCTACAATAACTTGGTTTACAGTTAAAACGGCTAAAGAATATTTCTTAACCCTTTTTGAAATAGACTCAGTTAATCAATCAAAACTTGTATTTGATTCTCGGGATAAATTTAAAATACCTGAGACTAATTTCACTTTACCACCAGATATTATTCGTGAAAATACAAAATACAGGTTGACGCTTTATGGAATAGGCGAGGATAAAAAAATTTTTAAATCTCAGGATTATTTCATTTTTTATAAGCCATTGAAAAATGAATTTTTGGTAAATAAAACTAATATTTCAGAGCTAGAAGAAGTCGAAGAATTAGTGTTACAACTTCTGTATGGGAATGTCGTTAATCAATATATTACTGGACTGTACAAGGAAGATAAAGTTTATTTACCAATACTATCCTTGTTAAACCATCTTGAAATATCAGCTCGATTTGATGAAAGGAAGAAAATCTTAGAATTGAGTTTACCTTCAGATATAGGACAAAAAAACCTGGTGGATTTAGAGAACAAGTTATTAGAAATAAGTTCAGCGAAATCAAATTTAAGAGAAGATGAATTTTTGGTGCAGAATGGAGATATTTTTCTTATTCCTTATTTAATAGAAAAACTTATTAATGTTAAAATTAATGTTGATTTAAGTTTTCTAAATGTAAAAGTATTCAGCGACGTAGATTTACCTGTGTTAAGAACTTCTCAACTTGAACGAAAACTGGCTACGTTCCAAAAACAGACTGATGAAAAAATTGATTATCCAATGTTTGGAATAGAAAGAAACGTTTTGAATGGATATGTTTTCGATTATTATTTTCAATCCATTAAAAACAAGAATTTATCACCAATGTATATTGGCGAGTTACATTTAGGTGGTGAAATTTTAGGAGGTGATTTTACTATTAAGCGCATTTTTAATTTAACTTCAGATAGACATGAATCCTTAAATGATTTTAGATGGAGGTATGTTTTTAATAATAACTATTTAAATCAAATTTTAGTTGGTGATATTGCAGAGGAAACAAATCAAATTTACTTCATTCGAGGATTGAAAATTTCTAATGAACCAGTCGCCCCCAGAAGAATTTTAGGTACTTATAAGTACAAAGGTACATTTGAGCCTTACGGAATTATTGAGTTATACATAAATAACACGCTTTATTCAATTACCCGAGCCAATGAAAATGGCAATTTTGTTTTTGAACTACCTCTTTACTTTGGTTCATCTTTCTTTGAATTAAAATATTATGGAAAACAGGGTTCAACATTTACTAAAAAAGATGTTTTACAAGTTCCTTATTATTTTTTACCTGTTAATGAACTAAACTATAACTTCTCTCTAGGTAAAATTAAAAATACTAATAAAAGAATCTTTTTAGGTGAGATCGGATATGGAATCACCGACTGGCTGACAAATAGAGTAGGTTTTGAATTCTTTCCCGATACATTGAAAAGACCGAATGTATTTAATTCGATTTATGCACGAATTTTAACAAATTATGTTTTTAATTTTGAATATTCATCATTGTTCAGGACTAAGCTGTCAATTTCTTCTATTTTCTCTTCCTATACTGGATTTAATTTGCATTATTATAAATATGTACAAAACGAATTTTTCAATCCGGTACAGTTAAAAGAAGAATATGGTATGGAGTTTAATGTTCCAATTTCTATTAAATCGAAAGTGTTGAACTTCTTTGTCTCAAATGTTCGAAGAAATTTTGTAAATACAAAAATATTTGATCGAAGGGGATATATTTATTATAACTCAGGTTTAATCAATCCATTCCTGGGTATCAATGAACAACTTATAAAATCCGTAAGTTTAAATACTTACTTTGGACAGTTATTTTTTGGGGCTTCAATAAACTTACCCAAGCTAACTAAATCTAATAATTATTTTACAGGAAATGTTGTGAATTTTAAGCTGATTCATAATTACTCAGAAAATCAATTTGAATCTGTTAACCTCTACTATTCTACAAATCTAATTGGATCTTTAAGATTTCAAGCATGGGCTGAGAGAAATTTTCTGCGAAATTATAGCAATTATAACATACAATTAATTTTAGAACTTCCACAATTTAGATATTGGTTTTCGAGCAATTTGCAAAACAACATAACTCAATCAATACATGGATCAATTAATTATTACCCTAAAATTAATAGACTATATTTTCATAAGCAGCCACAAATTGATAAGTCTTCATTAATTGTTCTAATGTACGAAGATCAAAATAAAAATAACCGGTTTGACTCAGAAGATAAACTAGTTAAAGGTACGGACTTAAAAGCAAGAATTCCTTACACCAGAATTGAACTACGTGATGGAATATATTTAATTCCAGACCTTGTACCTTATGACAAATATACTTTCAAATTAGAAGAGAGTCAGAAAGGGGATTTACTCAAAAAGCCAGAAATAGAAACATTCGAAGTATTTACTGAGCCTAATCAAGGGAAATATGTTTCGATTCCATTTTATTCTGCTGGCGAAGTATCAGGAACAGTTTTTAGAAACATAAATGATAAGAGAATTCCAGTATCTGGTATTAAATTAAAAATTGTGAATTTGAATACTGGCAAACAATTAAATATTCAAACGTTTAGTGATGGCACGTTTTATTATTTTGGGTTACCACCGGCAAAATATTCCATTGAAATTCTTGAAGAACAATTAAAGTCGCTCGAATTAATTTCTGATCCAGAAAAAATTTATTTCGAAATTACCAAGGTCGAAACCTTAAACTATGTTGAAGATCTCACGTTTGTACTTTATTAAAAATTGAATCTTTAATTAGCTTTAGGGCTATAATTTTTGAAAATTAATTTATGCCATAAATATATTTGACTTTTATCAATCATTATGCTTAAACTTGTAAGTCAAAAATAAAAGGAGGATCAATGAAAAAAGTACTAACAATCACTTTTGTACTTTTTGCCCACGCTTTATTATTTGCAGGCGGTTTCCAAACGGGAACACAGGGAGCTAGGGCAATGGGAATGGGTCATGCATTTGTTGGATTGGCTTCTGACCCATCAGCAATTTACTTCAACGCCGCAGGCTTAACAAGTTTACGTGGAATTAACTTTATGGCAGGTACAACATTGATAATGCCAAAAGTTGATTTTACTGGTCCAAAACCTCTTACTACAGTTTCATCAACTGTAAGTAGAACTTTCACTCCAATTAATATTTATGGTACCTATTCAATGGAAGATGGTTTATCTTTTGGATTGGGTATTTTCAATCCATTTGGATTAGGTTCAGAATGGCCAGCTAATTGGATTGGTCGGCAGCTTTCCGTTAAATCCGAATTAAGAACATTTTATATCAATCCTACTGTTGCCTATAAAGTAACAGACCTATTGTCAGTTGGGGCTGGTTTTAATTACATCATATCTAACGTGCAATTTTATAGTATAGTTGATATTCCTCCGATAGCAAATAATGTGGGTATAAATTTAGAAGGAAATGGTAAAACTGCTCATACATTTAATTTAGGAATTCTCTTTAAACCATTCGACTATCTATCTTTTGGAATTGCATATCGTCATTCAGCTAAAATTGATTTCGAGGGAGATTTGAAGTTCTCCGATTTACCTGCTACACATTCAACGTCGTTCCCCGAAGAGAAATGGAAAGCTTCTATTACAATGCCGTACGATTTGAGAGCAGGAATATCAACTAATCCAATGGATAAGTTAACTGTAAATGCTGATTTGCAATATGTTGGTTGGAGTAGTTATAAAGAATTAGCTGTAGATTTCGAGAATAATACAGCAGTATGGACTGACCAAGTTCAAAAAAGAGATTGGAAAAATTCATTTACATTGAGAATAGGTGGTGAATACGATTACAATCCATTTGCATTCAGATTGGGATATGTTTATGACGGATCACCAATACCAAC
>CAKZPH010000069.1 GCA_937138605.1 uncultured Ignavibacteriales bacterium | reverse complement strand
CATCCGGCTACCAGTGTTTGATCACCTGGTGTTGTGGATTTTGTAGGATTTGAAAGAACTACATTAGGATGACGGCCATTAACCCAAGGAGCCAAATTCATTGGTCCAATTTGTGGTGACCAGTTTGAACCACCATCATCAGAGACGTGATAAACAATTCTTCCACTACCAGCTCCAGTTCTATCTACCCTTTTTATTACTCCAATTAATCCAGAGAATGGATCGGTGTAAATTTGGTTAGTATATGAAGCTTGAGTCGCGTAAGCATTCCACATTTTTCCGATTAAGACTGCCGTTACGGAATGTGGAAGTAATGGATTTGAACTTGGTAGTGTGCTCTCAATGGCATCATTCTCAAAGATTGGCCTTGGAGCCTTTTCGAATGCCTGCCTTAGATCCTGAGCATTGAGTAGTATTACAGAAAGAAATAATACTAAAAAGAAAGTAAATGATTTTTTAAGCATTGCGCTCTCCTTTATTTTTTTGTGGTTAATTGATTTGAATATTTGAGTTTTCTCTCATCTTATTTTCATTATATATAAAAAAAATTATTTTGTCAAGATCAAGAAGAAGATGTTAAAGAACTATAAACTTTACAAATGATATACCATCAGTACTTTGCAATTCTGAAATCACCTCAGAATTTATAGATGAATCAAGAATCATTATAGTTAAAGCATTTTTACCTAATTCGTCTCTTGCTAGAAAAACTTCAGCTATATTGACGTTTTTATTAGCAAAAACAGAACTAATCGTTGCAAGAATTCCAGGACGATCTACATTTTTAATAATAACTAAAAACTTACCCGGTTTGAAATCAATTTTATAATCATTTAGCTCAACAATTCTAATTTCATTTTTCCCGAAGATTGTTCCAGAAATTTTCTTTAACATAGAATGCGATTTTACAAATGCAGTAATTAAAGTACGATAATCATCATGCTCACTTTCTAAAGATGATTTAACTTTTATTCCTGTCTCTTCAGATAAAATCATTACATTTACAAAGTTAACTGTGCCCGTAATTTTTTTTGATAATAATCCAGTCAAAAACGCTGCAGAAATTAGTTCGTTGTGTTCATGAAGAATTTTTCCATGATATTTTAATCCAATGTGAGATAAATTTACATCAACCATCGATGCTAAAATTTTACCCATTATTTTGGCAAGTTCAACAAACGGTTTTATTTCATCAGTTATTCTAAACTGGAGTGGAAAAGTGTTTACTGCACCAATGAGATTTTGTTTTTTATAATATTCAACAATTTGATTAGCAATCTGGATTGCAACTTTTTCTTGTGCTTCTTTAGTTGAAGCTCCAATGTGAGGAGTTACAATGACCTTTGGATGCTCAATCAGTTTATTGGGAAAGTATGGTGGTTCTTTTTCAAAAACATCAATAGCTGCACCAGACACTTTTCCTGTTTCAAGTGCATTATATAAATCTTCCTCGTTGACAATACCACCACGAGCGCAATTTATAATCTTCACACCAGACTTACATTTTTCTAGAGTGTCTTTATTAATCAAGTTTCTTGTTTCATTATTTAATGGAACATGAATGGAAATTATATCAGATTGAGAAAGTAACTCATCAAAACTAACTAAGCGTGCGTAATATTTTTGAGCAGTCTCTGTTGTTATGACCGGGTCATAAGTTAATACATCCATGCCAAAAGCTTTACTTCTCAAGGCAACTTCTTTACCAATTTTCCCGAAACCTATAATTCCGATTTTCTTTCCAAATAATTCAGTACCAATATATTTTTTTCTATCCCATAAACCATTTTTCAATTCTGAGTTGGCAAATGGAATGTTTCTACATAGAGAAATCAACAAGCCAAACGTATGTTCTGCCGTAGAGATAGTATTGCCGCCAGGAGTATTCATAACAATGATTCCGCGAGATGTTGCTGCATCCACATCGATATTATCAACTCCAGCACCTGCTCTTGCAATCATCTCAAGATTAGAAGCTGATTTAATAATACGAGATGTAACCTTAGTGCCACTTCTGACTATTAAAACATTATAACCATTAATTAACTCAATAATTTCTGACTCTTTCAAACCTGGTTTCAAATCGACATTAAAACCATTCTCAGCCAATATATCTATGCACGCTTTTTCAATTGGATCAGTAATTAAAATTTTTTTATTCATTGAAATTTGTTTTAACTATTTAACACAGATTCAATTTTATTAACTAAGTGAGATTTTGTAACAGCTCCAATAACAGAGGAAACCACTTTACCATCTTTAAATATTAATAACGTTGGTATACTTCTAATTCCATAATCCATAGCAGTTTTTTGATTAATATCTACATCAAGCTTACAGAATTTCATTTTCCCATCATATTCTTTTGCTAATTCATCAATCAACGGTGCGATGAGTCTACAAGGACCACACCATATTGCCCAGAAATCAACTAGGACAGGAATTGGTGAATCTAAAACTTCTTGCTTGAAATTATTATCATTAACTTCATTTGGTTTCATGGCAATTCCTTTTTTTGTTTTAAAATTTTCCGTTCTTCTTAATTATATCTCTTGCAATTATCCCTTTTTGAATCTCATTTGTACCTTCAAAAATTCTATTAATACGTGAATCGCGATACATTCTTTCTACTGGCAACTCCCGAGAATAACCCATTCCACCATGGATTTGAACTGCATAATCGACTATTTTATCAAGTGCTTCAGAACAGAATAGTTTCACAATTGCTGATTCACGAGTTACGCTTTCACCTCTATCATATTTTGCAGCGGTACGATAAACCATTGATTCCATGGCGTAAATTAATGTTGTCATCTCAGCAAGCATAAACTGAATTGCTTGGAAATTCGCAATTGGTTGGTCAAACTGAATCCGTTCTTTAGCATATTTTGTTGAAAGTTCTAATAATTCCTTTCCGGCACCAATACAAGCAGCTCCAAGTCCTAACCTGCCCGCATCAAGAGTTTTCATCGCAATTAAAAAGCCCCTGCCTTCTTGCCCGATTAAATTTTCCTTTGGAACTTTTACATTATCCAGTGAAATTGCATTTGTGGTGCTACCTCTAATGCCCATTTTTTTTTCAGGAGGGCCGACTTTTACTCCATCCCATTTAGATTCAACTACAAATGCACTAATTCCTTTCTCAGTACGAGCAAAAACAGAATACACATCGGCTATTCCGCCATTTGTTATCCATAATTTTTCACCGTTCAAAATATAATAATCGCCTTCAAGATGAGCTCGAGTTTTTACATTAAAAGAATCAGAACCAGCTTGGGCTTCAGTTAAGCAAAAAGCTGCGATAAGTTTTCCCTGAGCAAGTGGTACGACATATTTCTGTTTTAATTCTTCACTTCCACCGATGTAAATTGCATTAGCTCCAATTGATTGATGCGCACCAATAAAGGTTGCTGTACTTGCACATCCTCTTGAAATTTCCTCCTGAACGATACAATACCCAACTTCACCAAATCCTCCCCCACCATATTCAGCTGGAAAGACAACTCCAAGTAAACCTAGCTCGGCCAGCTTTTTAATTAATTCTTCCGGGATTTTTTCTTCTTCATCAATTTTTTTCGCAAGTGGTTTAATTTCACTATTTGTGAAATCGCGAACCATTTCCCGCAACATTTGTTGTTCTTCCGAAAACGAAAAGTCTATCATTATACCTCCCTTCAAAATTCTAGTTAAATTTGATTTATTTTTTAATGGGTAATTCACCAACGAAATTTACTTTATCTTCGCCACCATCTACGCCAATAACATTACCTGATATCCAATCACAATTTTCACTACATAGAGCCACAATTGCTTTCGCAACATCTTCTGGAGTTGTTAAACGACCCCGAGGATTTTTATACTTTGCTGCTTGAATCATTAAATCTGAACCAGGAATTTTCCTTAAAGCAGGAGTATCTGTTACACCGGCCATTATAGCATTAGCAGTTATGTTCCTTGGTGCCAATTCAAAAGCTAATTGACGAATGTGTGATTCAAGGGCTGCTTTGGCAGCAGAAACCGCGCCGTAATTTGCTATAACAGTATGTGAGCCTGCACTTGTTAACGCAAAAATTCGTCCACCATTTGCTATTAAGTTCCTGAATACAAGACCTTGAGTCCAATAAATAATTGTATTTGCCATAACATCGAGTGTCATTTCGAGTTGGGACTGAGTAATGGCTTCATTGTGGTTGTTAGCAATGAATGGTTTAAGGGTGCCAAATGCAAGAGAATGAATCAATACTTTTATTATTCCTTTATCCTTCTTGAAACGCTCTTCAATCTCATCCAAAACCTCCTGTCTTTTAATTGCATCAGCAGCATTAATATTAAAAAATACCGCATGACTTCCCGCCTTTTCTATCTTTTTGATTATTTGATTAACCTTGGGCATTGTAATCTGACGATCCAAATGAACACCAAAAATATTATAGCCATGTTTAGCCAATTCAATTGCTGAAGCCCCACCAAATCCACTTGAGGCTCCTAATATTAACGCCCAAACTTTTTCCATATAAACTCCTCTTATTTATGCATGATTTTATTAATTAACAATTAGCAATAACTTAATAAACTTATTGGGATTTATCAATATTAGTTTTTTTTCAAGGAATAATTCTGATCGATTCTTTTGATATAATATTTCTTAATTCTTTAATTAATTCATTACTCAGTTGAACTTTATGATGAACTAAATCAAATTTTTCTACGCCTCCATTTGAGTACAATAAGCTAATATAAACAGGTCTACTACCAGACTTCTTTGAGAACAATAATTCAAGTTTATCAATCAATCCATCATCTATTTCATTAGCATTAATATCTAAGATTATACCTTTCCCAAACTTGCTAATTACATCATTTAAAGGATAAATTTCATCAACTCTAACTTGAAGAGTATCACCACGTAATTCTCCTTTACCGATCATCATATATAGAGAATACTCGGTAAGTATGTTTTTATATTTTTGATAAGCATCATCGAAAATTATGAATTCCGTTTCACCAGTTAAATCAGAAACAGTTAAACGAGCCATCATTTTATTATCTTGATAGATTTTTTTCTCAATCTTCGTTAAGATTACACATGATATGATTTTATTTGGAATTTCAGAAAGGAAATTTTCTTCAGAATTAACACTTACCTCTGCGAAAGATATATTACTGAAACTTCTAACAACTTCCTCATATTCTAAAAGTGGATTACTAGTAATGAAAGATCCAAGAAGTTCATGTTCTTTTTGTAATTTTTCCAGCTCTGACCAATCTTCGACATCATTTGAGATAAGCTTCAAACTTTGGTCATTAGTATCGAAAAATGAAACTAAACCATTCGCCGCTTTTTCTCGTTCCTTCCGACTATAACTTGTTAAAAAATCAATCGAATCATACAATTGTTTACGATTTGGGTGCAAAGAATCAAAAGCTCCTGAACAAATTAAAGCTTCGATTGCTTTTTTGTTAATTACAACAGAATCAATTCGCTTGAAAAAGTCAAAAACATTTTTGTAATCACCATTTCTACGTTCAGATACAACTTCCGCAGCCGCTCTTTCGCCAACATTTTTTATCGCTGAAAGTCCAAAACGAATTTTACCTTCTTCGATGGCAAAGTCAACAAAACTTTTATTGATATCTGGTGGAAGTACTTCGATGTTAAATTTTCTACACTCGTTAACAAAAAGAGTTATCTCATCTGGTTTTCCAATGTTCACAGATAGATTTGCCGCTAAAAATTCAATCGGATAATGTGCTTTAAGGTATGCTGTCTGGTAAGCAATAATTGAATACGCTACACTATGAGATTTATTAAATCCATAATCCTTGAATTTGTAAATTTCTTCAAAAATTTGTTCGACTATTTGTCTATCTATACCTTGATTAATTCCCGATTCAATAAAAGCATAACGTTCAGCTGCTAGTGATCTTTCATCTTTTTTACCCATAGCACGACGCATGAGATCTGCTCTTGATAAAGTATAACCAATAACCTCGTGAGCAATACGCATTACTTGTTCCTGATAGACTATAATACCATAAGTTTCTTCTAATACAGGTTTAAGTAATGGATGCAAATATGTTATTTGTTTTTGTCCATGTTTTCGGGCGATGAATTCATCAATAAATTTCATAGGACCTGGTCGATTTAAGGCATTCATTGCGGAAAGTTCGAGAATATTCGTAGGTCGCAATCGTTTTAGAAATTCACGAGTATGCTGTTTATCAAATTGGAATACACCAATAGTTTTTCCGCTTGAAAACAGATCGTAGGTCTTTTTATCATCCAGTGGAATTTGATTTATATCTAATTTGATATGATGATTTTTTTCAATCAAATCAATGGTTTTCTGAATGACATTTAATGTTTTCAAACCGAGAATATCAAATTTAAGAAGCCCAATTTTTTCTATACCATCTTTATCGTATTGAGTTAAGGTTTTATCTTCTGAAACACACAATGGCACGTAATCAATTATTGGCCCCGGAGCAATTACAATTCCGGCAGCATGAATCGATAGATTTCTATTCATGTCTTCAAGAACTTTTGAGTACTCAATTAGCTCTCTCTCTATTTGATCGGAGGTTTGATTCAAATTTCTAAGTTCCGGAACTTCATTAATTGCCCTTTCAATACTATAAAGCCTTCCAAACTCACGCGGAATGAATTTAGTAATATTTTCTACTTTTTGTATTTGAATACCAAGAACTCGACCTACATCTTTTAAGATTTGCCTGGATGAAAGCGTGGAGAATGTAACTATTTGAGCACAATTTTCTTCTCCATACCTATTTAATATATATTCTATAACTTCATTTCGTCGGCTATCAAGAAAGTCTGTATCTATATCCGGTAAACTGATTCGATCAGGATTTAAGAACCTTTCAAACAAAAGTCCACACTCAATTGGGTTGACATTAGTTATATCCAGAGCATATGCGACTAAACTCCCTGCTGCAGAGCCACGTCCTGGACCTACCAAAATACCTTTGTTTTTTGCATACTTTATGAAATCCTGCACTATCAAGAAATATCCAGAATAACCCATCTTTTTTATGATTGATAACTCATAATCTGCGCGTTCTCGCACTTCATCATTTATATCGCCTAACTTTTTTTGTAAGCCTTCAAAGGTAAGTTTTGTAATGTAATCATCTAAGTCTTTTACATTTTCATCTTCAGGAAGGTTAAATTTTGGTAGAAATGTCTTACCAAGTTGCATTTCAAAATTTATTTTATCGGCAATTTCAATCGTATTAGCAATCGCATCAGGAAACTCTTTAAAGAGTTCAACCATTTCATTTTTTGATCTAAAATAAAACTCATCCGTTCCGTATCTCAAAGTTTTATAATCGGATTGTCCACGGTTTTGAGATATTTGTAGTAAAACATTGTGAGCAATAGCATGTTCCCTTTTAATGTAATGAACATCGTTAGTAGCGACCAACTTTATCCCTAGTTCTCTTGCAAGTCTCGGTAAACCTTCCAATAATATTTTATCAACTTCTAAATGATGGTTTTGTATTTCTATATAAAAGTCATCACCAAAAATTTCTTTGTATTGAATTGCTTTCTCTTTTGCTTTTTCATAATTATCGTTTAGAAGTTGATAGGAAAGAACCCCTGCTGCACAACCGGAAAGACAAATAATTCCTTCGCTATATTCTTTCAATAAGTCAAAATCAATTCGAGGTCTATAATAAAACCCTTCAAGATAAGCTTTCGAAGAAAGATACGATAAATTTTTGTAACCAGTTTCGTTTTTTACTAAAAGTGTTATGTGATTATAATTCTTTAAATATAATGATTTTCTGCTGGCATCATCTTTATCGTTTAATAATGAACTTTTAGGACGTGACTTCCTATTTCCTTCAATTGTGATATAAGCTTCCATTCCAATTATTGGTTTAACGCCTTTAGATTTAGCTGTGAGATAAAAATTCAACGCGCCAAATAAATTTCCATGGTCAGTTAACGCCACAGCTTTCATATTGTTTTCAAGAGCTGCATTGACTAAATCATCAATTCTACTTGCTCCATCTTGTAAACTGTAATCACTATGATTATGCAAATGAACAAATTCTGACATAATTATGTCCTCTTAATTATAATCAATCAGCTATCACCTTTAATAAAAGAAACTAAAAACGCTGTTATGGGAACTGCTATAAGCATTCCTGCGATTCCTAAAAAATATCCAAATACAAATAGTGAAATTAATATTACGATTGGATGCAACCCCACTCTACTTCCAATAACTTTAGGAACAAAAATCATATTCTCAAGAAGATTTTCACCGAAGTATAAAACGGGAATTAAAAATAAATTAAATCCACTTACTCCTGATAATGCAGATATAATGAAACCTATTAAAAACCCGATCAGTATCCCGAAGTAAGGAATAAAACAAATTAATGCAGAGATTAAACCTAGAACTACAGAGTACTTAACACCAATTAAAGTAAGTCCAGTCGTTATAACAATAAAATTAATAAATGCGATTACTAAAAAACCTCTTATGTAGCTCCCAAGAATAAAGTCAAAACGATTTGAAAAGTTTAAAATCTTCTCTTGATAATTTTTGCTGAATAAGTTTTTAATGTAAAAAAGAATCGAACCAAAATCTTTTAAGAAATAAAAAGTAAGAATTGGTATCATAATTATATTTATGATTTGAGAAAGAATTGAACCCGCACCGATGATCAAACCAAAAACACCTTTAAGAAAACTATTCATTAAATTTTGAAATCGTTGAGGTAATTCGATAGAAATAAATTTTTCAAACTCAGGATAAATAAAACCTACTTTTTTAATACGACTTAACACTTCTTGCTCAAAAAATTCCTGCAATTTTATAATCAAATCCGGTGCTGAATTAATCAATAAACTTATCTGCTCAATAAAGGGAGGAACAATGATCAAAAGAACTAAACTCATAAATATTATTACAATTAAAACTGAAAAAAGAGCACCTAACCATCTAGGTAATTTTTTTTTATGTAAAAAAGTTACAAGAGGGTTTAATATATAAGCAAACAAAAATGCTACAATAAATGGTATTAAAATACTTAATAATTCATGAATAACCCATACAACGAAAATAAATGTAGTGACGAAAAATAATATTCTTAAGACATCATTACTTTTATAAAATGAATAAAGCAAAAAAATTAAAAAATAAATCAATATTGGAGTAAGAATTGTCTGGGAATAAAAAATGAGTAAACCAGTTAATATTAGTCCAAGGATTGAAGTAATGATGAATTTTAATTGGTCCAATTTATCCGTAGTCATTTGTCATTTAACACCAGTATGTCCAAAACCACCTTGATTTCGATTAGTTAAATTCAACTCCACCGATTCAACAACATCCACTTTTTCAACTTTGACTATAACAAGCTGAGCAATCCTATCTCCGCGTTTAACTATGAAATCTTCTTTACCTAAATTAGTAAGAATTATTTTTATTTCGCCACGATAATCAGAATCAATCGTACCTGGAGTATTTAGTACAGTTATAAAGTATTTTGCCGCAAGTCCACTTCTCGGTCTAACTTGTCCTTCATAACCTTCGGGAATTTCTACTGCTAAGTTGGTTGGAATTACTTTCGTCTCAAATGGTTTGATTATTATATTTTCTTTAACAGCTGCTCTTAAATCCATGCCAGAAGAACCTGAAGTAGCATAAGAAGGAAGCTCTATATCGTTGAATTCATCATAGAGTCTTTTGAATTTAATTGTGATTCTTTCAGCCATAGTTTATAATAACAAAATAACGATTGAATAATAAAAAAATCAAATAAAAGAAATTTGACTTTTAAAAACATTTTACTAGTAAATTAAAAATAAAAAGGACTTTAATGATGAAAAACAATTCAATCATAATTTTAACAATTTTAATTCTTTCATCTTGTACCACATTTAATACAACAAAAGAAAACAATACAATCTCTCGTGAAGTCTTGGAAAAGAAAATTCAAAACCTAAAAAACGAATATGGGGGAATAATAGGAGTATATGCAAAGAACTTTTTTACCGGTGAAACTATCTCAGTTAATGGTGATTCATTATTTCCAACTGCTAGTGTTATAAAGCTACCAATATTAGTTGAATTATTTTATAGAATTAGAAACAAAGAAATAAATCCCGAAACTTATATTCTAATTCCTGACTCAGTTAAAGTTGGTGGCGCGGGAGTGTTACAATTCTTTTATGGAGATTTATACATGAAAATTATTGACGTTGCCACATTGATGATAATTTTATCTGATAATACTGCCACTAATGCAATAATCGATTTATTTGCACTTGAACATGATGATAAACTTTATGCCGTCAATTCTAGAATGGAAAAATTGGGACTTGAAAACACCAAACTTTTAAACAAAGTGTTCTCAATTAAAACAAAGAAAAATACACCTGAAGCAATTCGATATGGGTTGGGATATTCTTCTCCTTCAAACATGGTAAAACTTCTTGAGATGATTTATAAATTCGAATTAATAGATTCTTTACATTCTGCGTGGATACTTAAAATTATGAAAGCACAACAAGATGATACTATGATAAGAAGACTCTTACCATATGATAAACTAAAAGCGAACGAAAGAATAGAAGTGGCACATAAAACTGGTGCAATTAGTAAATCAAGAATAGATGTAGGAATTGTATATGCTCCAAAAGCAGAGTATGCCATAGCTATTTTTGCTGATTTAAGTAAAGATGAATCATGGACACTTGATAATAAAGCACAAAACGCAGTAGCTAAGGCATCAAAAATCATTTATGATTACTTCAATAGGTAATAAATTCCCCTTGAATTTATAGAAACATAACATAGCTGTAATTATTAAATGAATAACGCAGAATTGTGTTATATTTTAGCTGAATCAAGATTTCTTGCTCCATGGGAAGCTAAACCCCAATGAACTTATTTTTACTATTTTAAATGCAAATAGGAGAGTTAAAAAACTTACAAAAGAGGCTAGCTTTAGATAAATTTTCCAATCAGGAAGAAATTTTAATACTATTTGATAGCCGAAATAAGTTAAGGTAGTAATTAAAAGTAGTATAAGTATTTTATGCCATTCGTATTTAATTGGATAAAATTTCTGTGATAAGAAATATTGAAAAATTGCCATTGATAGGTATGAGAATAAAGTAGCAAAAGCAGCACCCATCATCCCCAAAATTGGTATTAATAAAAAGTTACTTGTTACATTAACAAATGCACCTACTCCAGTTACCAATGGGAGATACTCAGTCCTTTTTGTAATCTGCAATCCTGCAATAAAATTAATGTAAACTCCATTAAGCAAATAAGCGAATAAAATAATTGGAACAATATAAATTCCACCCCAAAATTCTTTTCCAATTAAATAGAAATGAACAATTTTAATTTTTACTAAATCATCCACAAACAAAGAAAGAAAAATGAAAATAATAGAACCAACAATGAGAAAATAAGTCAAAACTGATGCAAAAATTTCTTTAGCATCTTCTCTTTGAGCTTGTTTTAAATAAAATGGTTGCCACGCGTATTGAAACATCGATACATAAAGCATCATAAAAATTCCAAGTTTATAATTAGCTTGATATATCCCAAGTGTACTTGCATCAGTTAACGCCAATAGTATGGGCCTATCAACTACGTGATTAATAACTGCGGCTATTCCCGAAGGAACAAAAGGTAACCCAAATTTTAATAACTCTTTATGTAATGATTTATAAAACTTAAACTCATAATTTTTTATCAATGAAGGAACTAATAAAATCAAAGTAGTTAATGAAGCAATAAAGTTAGCCCAGAATACTCCTTCAATACCTAATTTTAATATTAGTATCAAGTAAATGTTTAATATCACATTAAGAATAATACCTATTGTTTTGATCAGAGCAAATTTGAATGCTTTATTATAAAATCTGAGTTTGGCAAAAACAATCATAGAAATAGCATCAAGACTAAGAATACCTGCAGAAAGGTAAACAATTTCAATTTGATTTTCACTTAAACCAAACAAATTACAAAATGAACCAGCAAGAATAAAAAGTATCATAGTAAAAATTATGGAAGTAATCAAAACAGAATTAAAGGTAGTGCTAAAGGTCTGTTTTTCGTTTCCAAATTCCTGTGTAGAAGCAAATTTCAGGTATGCTGATTCCATTCCATAAAGATAAATTATATTAAGAAATGCAATGTATGCATAAATATTTGTTATAATCCCATATTCGGATTGAGAAAACACGTTTGTAAAAATTGGAACCAAGAGGAAGTTCAAAAACCGACTAATAATTGTTGATATGCCGTAAATTGCAGTTTCTTTGCTCAGCTGTCTTAATTCTTTTTTCAAAACATCCTCAGAGATTAAAAATATTAGCCAGTAAAAACATAATCTTATTCAAAACCGCGATACAACCCGAGACTTTTAGCATAATTTAAAATTTCATTGTATTCTTTGTATGTTATTGGCCTGTTTATCTCATCATAATTGTAAGCAAGGAATACAGGCCTGTATTGGTCCATAATATTAATATAAGAATCTTTTGAAATCTCTTGTGCAATAAATTTAAGTACTTCTTTTGAGCCCGCTACATTATTAGGCATAACAAGATGTCTAATTAAAAGTCCCCTCCTAGCAATTCCACCCGACCCAATTTTCAAATCACCTACTTGTCGATGCATTTCTTTAATGGCAAGTTGAACGACATCCCAATAATTTGAAATACCAGAATATTTCAATGCATTTTCATTGGAGGAGTATTTTATATCGGGCATGTAGATGTCAATGATTTTTTCAAGTAATTTTAAAGTTTCTACTGACTCATAACCTCCACAATTATAAACAATTGGAACTTCTAAACCTTTTTCCCTTGCTATAATAAGTGCATCGACAATTTGAGGAGCGAAATGAGTTGGCGTTACAAAGTTTATATTGTGACAACCCCTCTTTTGCAGAGATAACATCATTTCAGCTAATTGTTCTATCGTTACTTCTCTACCGGAACCAAGGTGACTTATGTCGTAATTTTGACAGAACTTACAATCAAGATTACAATTAGTAAGAAATATCGTCCCTGAACCAAATCTCCCAACAAGTGGTGGTTCTTCTCCATAGTGCGGAGCGTAACTAGATACTATTGGTAAATAACCTGAACGACAGTTTCCTTTATCCTCAAATCTTCTATCAATATAACATTCATTTGGACACAATCGACATGCTTCTAATAACTCATAAAGCTTATCACGTCTTTCTTTAAGTTCTTCCAGTGAAATCTCGGAAATGTACGAAGGTAACATTTTGTTGTAATTCAATTATTCAATTTCCAAAGAAATGTCCAAAGCCTTAGCAGAATGTGTTATGAATCCAACTGAAATAAAATCTACCCCTGTTTCAGCAATTTCCTTAACATTTTCAAGTTTTACGCCACCTGAAACTTCTAACTCAACTTTTCCTCCAGTAATGTTCACTGCTTCCCGAATTTCTTCAATTGAAAAATTATCTAACATAATTCTATTAATCTCATAATTCAAAGCAACTTTTAAATCATTTAAATTTTGCACTTCCACTTCTATTTTAATATCTAAATTTTTTCTTTCCACATATTTCTTACACTGCTTGATTGCTTCTTCAATACCACCAGCAGCTTGAATATGATTTTCTTTAATTAAAAACATATCAAAAAGACCAAATCGATGATTTTGTGCTCCACCTATTCGAACTGCTAATTTATCAAGATATCGCCAACCAGGAATTGTCTTTCTTGTATCTAAAATTTTTGCATTAGTATGAGAAGTTAATTGAACAAAATTGTTTGTTAGAGTTGCAACTCCACACATTCTTTGTAAAAAATTTAGGAGGGTTCTTTCATATGTTAGAATCTTACGGACATCTCCTTCAAGAACTGCAAAAGATGTTCCTTTAATCAACTTAGTTCCATCTTTTTTTGAAGCAAAAAGTTTTACTTCAGGAATATAATTTGAAATTATGTAATCAATTACTTCAATTCCTGCTAAGATACCATCTTCTTTAGAAATGAAATCTGCTTTAATAGTTAAGGGACCTTGAAATATTGCTTCGGTTGTTACATCCCCGCTTGCGATATCTTCTTGAAAAGCCAGTTCAATTAACGGTCTTAAATATTTTTCCTCAATCATTTGAAGAGGAACTCTTATTTATAACATCCAGAAAAATTTTCGGTGGCCGAATTGGTTTTAAATTTTCTTTCTTCACCCAGGAATGTTCAGTATAGCCTTCTGCAAGAAGCATGTTCCCTTCTTCCCGATAGATTTTATAAGTGAGTTTAATTCTTGCACCTGACTTAGTTTCCATTAAGGTTTCAACTCGCACTAAATCATCATACTTTATCGGTTTAATAAATTTACAGTAACAAGATAATAAAGGAAGTAAAAACCCTTGATTTTCTAATTCGGCATACGGTAAATCAAGACTTCGCAGAAGTTCAGTGCGAGCCATCTCAAAATACTCGAAATATTTTGCATGATGGATAATTCCCATCTGGTCAGTATCAGCGTAACGAGGACGAAGAAAAGTTTTATGTACGTAATTCATTTAATCTTCTTCTATATTGTGTAACTAAATCATGATAAGCAATTGATAAATCATATTTATCTAATAGTCGGAATTTATCTTTTAATATTTCAAAAGGTGAAAATTCAAATAAAGCTTTTGGAGAAAAAACGATCGGTAAATTGAAATTTGGATGTTGAAACCAAATTCCACTCATATTATTTATAAATGTCTGACCAAAATAAGCTCCGTAAGTAACTAAAATTCTTTCCTGTATATCTGTCCCTAAATCTTTCTTACTGTACAGTTCGTTTATTACATCATCAAGAGTTTTAATACTTTTTTCAGTATAGTCCAGCATTTTATCAAACGTTGTCATAACAGATTCCGCACAAGTTTGTGCTTCCCGCAACATTTTTTTCTGAAGTTGTTCATCTTGAAAATTAGGAATGTATGGAGGAGTTTCAACAGTTTTAGTCTTTTTTGCATCGACGATAAAATAGATAAATACCCCCAAAATCAAAATTAAAAGGATAATAAAAACTGGTAGAATCATTCTGTGACTACTCCCATATTTAAGAATTTTTTCAACCTAAGTTCAAGTAGTTTATCAATTTTAATTTTTTTTAGTTCATTTAATTCTTCAATCAGAATATCTTTAAGAATTTGAGCTGCTTGTTCGTGATTTCTATGAGCACCACCTTTTGGTTCGGGAACGATTCGGTCAATAATATTAAATTTTATTAAATCTTTGGCCGTTAGTTTTAATGCTTCAGCTGCTTGTTCTTTGTAATCCCAACTTCTCCAGAGAATACTTGAGCATGATTCAGGAGCAATCACAGAATACCAGCAATATTCTAACATAAGTATTCTATCACCTACACCAATTCCAAGAGCACCACCTGAAGCTCCCTCCCCAATTATAACAACAATTATTGGCACTCGAAGTTTTGACATCTCATAAATATTACGGGCTATAGCCTCAGCTTGACCACGTTCTTCTGCCTCAATTCCCGGATAAGCTCCGGGTGTGTCGAGAAATGTAATTACAGGCTTATTAAATTTTTCAGCAAGTTTCATCAAACGAAGGGCTTTTCTATAACCCTCAGGATTCATCATTCCAAAATTTCTGTAAAGATTTGATTTGGTATCTCTGCCTTTCTGTTGACCGACTAACATTACAGTTTGGCCATTTATCTTACCAAATCCACCCACCACAGCTTTATCGTCTCTGAATAATCTATCGCCGTAAAGTTCAACAAAATCTGTAGTTATTCTTTGAATGTAATCTAATGTATAGGGTCTTTCAGGATGTCTTGCTATCTGAACAATCTGCCAGGCACTTAGATTGGAATAAATTGATTCTTGTAATTGTTGAATTTTTTCTTCCAGTCCTTTTATTTCTTCCTCAATATCTAAAGTTTCAGAAAGCTTTTTCATTTCAGCGACTTTTTGTTCCAGTTCAATAATAGGTTTTTCAAATTCCAGAACTACTTTAGGCATAATCTCTCCTTAAAAAGTTTTGAATAGTCTTAATTAAAATTTCAATGTCCAACCATATATTTTGATTTTTCGCATAGTAAATGTTAAGTCTGTCAATTTCTTCTTCACTCAGATTTTTATTTTCATTAATCTGAACGATACCTGTCAATCCAGGTTTTCCTAAATAAATTGTGCTCTCCGAACTTCCTATTGGCTTACCAACAAGACTATATTTTCCTTGTAAAACTTTAAATAAATATAGCAAATTACTTTTCTTCTTTGAAATTAAATATCGTATGAAAAAAATCGGGTAAACTGTGATTAGCAATAACAAACTAACAATAACATCAAATCCTCGCTTAATAAAACTATGAATTGGCATCGAGATATTGTATTCAATTTCTATAAGAGGAAGTTGATTTAACTCTAAAACATTCTTTTTACTGATGATAAAATCGTAATTCTTATCAGCCAAATGAAAGTGAACATTTTGAGATTGATTTTCCGAGACAATACTTAAAATCTTGTTATAGGGCAAAAAGTCTGATGCAAAGATTACTTCAGTAACATCATTATCACGAATAATTTTACCGAGAATATCCACACTTCCAATTATCTCTATATTTTGAATTTTTTCTCCAATTCTTCTTCTGTCCTTATCTATAAAGCCAATTACATCATGATAGAAATTATAAGTTCGCTTCAATCGATTTAATAGTTCTATTGCCGATTCGTTTGTACCAACAATCACTGTTCTCGATTCAAATATAGATTGTCTTGAATCTCTAGGGAATCGAAAAATCAACTTTATAAAAATTCGCCAGAATGGTAAAATGAACATTACAAGAGTGTAATTAATTAATACAATCGCACGGCTAAAAGCATAATCTTTAAAGAAATAAGTTAGTGAACTTGTAAAGAGAAAACTAACTAGAATAGATGGATATAGTCTGGATATTGGAAAATTATTGATTTGGTAAGAACCAAAAAGAAAAGCTATTACAATAAAAGTCATTGCAGGAACTATAAAAACTACTGGTATCGCATATCCTGGGAAACCTTTAAATCCAGCAATTTCATGGTATATCAATTCAGAGATTAGTATTGATATATTGTAAAAGACAAAATCAAGTAAGATAGCTAGAAAAATCAACTTCCTTTTTCCAATGAAAGCGATAAAACTCCTTAAAGTGATAGCAATTTGGAGAATTAATTCCATGATGAATGAGCTTGAAAAATGTTTACGCACAAAAAATTTCATTGCATCATAAAAATGTTTGAGCTCATCAATATTACTGCGTTTTGTGCTTTCTCCCTTAAAGTGAATTATTTGAGTAGAATGAACATAATAAACTTTATATCCTGCCTTTTTAACACGATAACAGTAATCAAGATCTTCACCATACATAAAGAATGATTCATCAAGTCCACCAACATTTTTATAAACTTCTCTCCTAAGAAACATAAATGAACCACTAACTGCATCTACTTCATAAGACTGATTCTCATCGAGAAACGTCAAGTTATATTTTGCGAATAATTTCGATTTGGGGAATAATTTGCTTAATCCTACAATTTTAGTGAATGCAACCCAAGGCGTTGGGAAGCTACGTCTACATGCTAATTGAAATGTTCCATCGGGATTTAATATCTTACAACCAGCCAAACCTACTTCGGAATGCCTATCCATAAAGTTGATCATAATTTCAAACGTGTTTTCTTCTACAATTGTATCGGGATTGATTAAACAAATATACTTACCATTTGACCTACTTAAACCCAAATTATTTGCTCTACTGAAACCTAAATTTGTTTGAGATTCAATTAAAATTATTTCAGGAAAATTTTTCTTTATCAGTTCAACACTTCCATCATCTGATGCATTATCAACCACAATAATCTCATGATCAATTTTTTCACAAGCTTTACGAATGGAAAGAAGACAATTCTGAAGAAATGCCTTTACGTTATAATTTACTATTATAATGCTGAACGATTTCATTTTTAATCAAGTAATCCCAAAATACTTTGCAATCTTAAATACCAAACCTTCCAAGCGGCTTCAAAAACAATTTTCTTATTCATTTTAGAACTCCCTTCAGTCCGATCATTAAACACAATTGGTATTTCTACTAACTTGAAACCTTTTTTGTAAGCCTTAAAATTCAACTCAATTTGAAAAGCATAACCATTTGATTTAATTGAACCGAGATTTATTGATTCAAGTACTTGTTTCCTGAAACATTTAAAGCCGCCAGTGGTGTCACTAATAGGTAGTCCTGTGATTAGCTTTGCATATAGATTAGCATACACACTCAGAAAGAGTCGTTTTATAGGCCAATTCAATACTCTTACTCCGTTGATATACCTAGAACCAATCACAACATCAGCATTTTTGGATTTTTTAATCAGTCTCTTTAGATCTTTTGGATTATGAGAGAAATCCGCATCCATTTGAAGAATAAGCTCATAATTTTTTGATAGAGCAAATTTGAAACCATCAACATAAGCTGTACCGAGCCCAGATTTTCTTGGACGGAGCAATAAAAAGACATTAGGATTTTGAATCATAAAGCTACGAACCACATCTGCTGTGTTATCAGGTGAGTTATCATCCACAACAAGAATATCTAGTTGATTTCCATAAAGTTTTAATATTTCATCCAAAAGTCTTTTGATATTCTTTGCTTCGTTATAAGTAGGTACAATAACTATGGCTTTTTCTTTCATTCATAAAACTCTTTAATTGATTGGGCTATAAATTCAATTTCTTCAGTTTTTAAATTCGGATGCATTGGAAGTGAAAGAACTTCTTTAGCAACTTGTTCAGATACGGGTAAAGTGCCTTCATCAGAATAACCACGAAATGCCGGTTGCAAATGCAAAGGTATGGGATAATGAATTGCCGTTGGAATTCCTTTATTCTGTAAATGTTTTTGTAGCTCGTCCCTATTTTTAACACGGATGGTGTATTGATGAAAAATATGTTTTGAATCGGAATTAACATGAGGTGTTTTAACTTCTGGAATTGCTTTTAACAGTTCTGTGTACAATTTCGCATTCTCAAATCTTTTATTGTTCCAATCATCTATATATTTAATCTTTACATTTAAAATTGCTGCCTGAATTGCATCTAAACGTGAATTCATTCCAAGAATTTCATGAATGTACCTGACTTTCGAACCATGATTTGCAATCATCCTGATTTTTTCAGCAAGTTCATCACTATTTGTTACGACCATCCCACCATCACCGTAACATCCTAAATTTTTACTTGGGAAAAAACTTATACAAGCGATATCACCAAATGTGCAAACTTTCTTATCTTTATATGCTACACCAAAAGCTTGTGCTGCATCCTCTATCACGTACAAATTGTAATCTCTTGCTATTGTTATAATCTCATCCATTTTTGCGGGATTACCGTATAAATGAACAGGTAATATTGCTTTTGTTCTACTGGTAATTTTCTCTTTAATCAGGGATGGATTTATGTTATAACTTTCTGGCTCAATATCCACATAAACTGGTCTAGCACCAAGACTAACTATCATTTCAGTAGTTGCAACAAATGTAAAAGGAGTAGTTATAACTTCGTCATCTTTCCCGATATTCAAGGCCATTAATGCAATTCTTAGTGCATCTGTCCCATTAGCAACACCAATTGAATGTTTTACTCCCAAGTACTTGCATACAGATTCTTCAAACTCTGCCACCTTTTTGCCAAGTATAAATTGAGTTGATTCAAGTACTTCTGAAATTACCATATTAATTTCATTTTTTATTTCAAGGTATTGTCTTTTTAAATCAACCATCTGAATATTCATATTGACTCCCATTTTTAATTAAATTCAATGTAAAAAATTAATTCTTAAAATGACCTTTGCCAAATAAAACAACAAAAATTGTTCTAAAAAGTATTTTGAGATCCATTCTTAATGAAATGTTTTCTATGTAATATAAATCGTATTGCAACTTCTTCTTAACATCTTCAATGGATTCGTCATATTTATGTTTTACCTGTGCCCAACCAGTTATGCCGGGTTTAACTTTTAATCTTCTCTTGTAAAGTGGAATTTCGTTAGAAAGTCTTTCAACAAAATATGGTCTTTCTGGACGAGGACCAACCAAACTCATATCACCACGAAGAACATTAATAAATTGAGGAATTTCATCAAGCCTAAATTTTCTTATTATCTTCCCAACACGAGTAATTCGTGGATCGTCTTTACTTGACCAAACTGGACCGGTATGTTTCTCTGCATCCTGATACATGGACCTGAATTTATATATCTTAAACTGCTTGTTATCTTTTCCAACGCGAATTTGTTTATAAAATACCGGACCCTTCGAGTCTAATTTAATAGCTAAAGCTACAATGAGTGAAACAGGAAGCGTTACGACTAAAATAATTGAAGAAAAAATTATATCCATCAATCTTTTAATTTTTCTTTCCCATACAGGCATTAACTGAGGATTAATCTCTACTAAGGGAATACCATAAAGTTGATTAGTTCTTGCCTGGCCGCTTATGATCTCATAAAGATCAGGCACAATTTTTATTGTTAAATCATTAAAGTCACACTTTGCAATAACATCAAGCATCTGTTCATGTTCATGCTTATCTAGAGCAATTATAACTTCTTTTACATTATTATCATTCACAATTTTTTGAATCTGGTCAATTGAACCTAAAATTTTGTTATTACCAACTAGTTGTTTTTCTTCATTTCCCAACAATAAAAATCCAACTATGTCAAGTCCTAGTGCTCTTGCGTGTTTAATTTCTTCATAAACTTCCCTGGCTTTTTCATTATATCCAATAATAATCGTGTTTCTTCTACCAATTCCTTTAAGTAGTAAATATCGTTGAAGGCTCCTTATAAAAATTCTACCTCCACCAACAAACAGAACAAAAATTAACCAGTAAATGAAAATAAGGTATCTTTGGGAAGAACTTTGTTGGTAGGATAAATCATCTATAAATATCAGAAAGAAAAGTATTATGACACCAATAAAAGAAGTTTTAATCAAAACAGTTAACTCATCAAACCTTGACGCAGCAAACCAGGTTCTATACATCCCCATAAATGTAAAAACGAATAACCAATAAAAATAAATAATAAACATAGGGAGAAGAAACTCGGGCATTGAAATTACTTGAAACCAACCGGTCTCAATACGAAAATAAAAATAAACTAGATAGGTTAAATTTATTGTTATAAAGTCGGTTATGAATAGAAATATTTTCTCGGCTTTTTTGTCCATTCATTTATCTCGGAGTTGATTGCCATTTCAATGAATGCTTTTTTTTCAAAAAATTTAATAATCCAAGCAATAGTGCGTAATTAGACATAAGAAAATAAAATGAAAGCGTTAGTGGTATAATTCTTATTTTGAGTTTTAACAAGACATAACCTAAAAAGGCTAATGAATAAAAAAGAATCTGTATATAGAATATATAAGTTAAGATTGGTGAGTAATTAATCAAAATCATATTCAAAATAAAAAGCATTAACAATAGAATAGGAACAAACCATCGTAAAATTTTATGTGACCAGAGTGCATAAGATAAAAGTATATTCTTATTTAACAGTAACGATTTAAAGAATGATATCGTTTGAAAATTAGTAGCGGCAAATCTAACTTTTCTTTTGAATTCAATTTCTAGATCTTTCGCTATAGATTCTGTAGCTAAAGCATCTGCCTCATAAACAAATTTATACCCTTTCTTCAACACAGCAATCGATATGAAAAAATCATCTGTAACTGGCTTATCAATTGGAATATTAGCATAAAGTTCCTTCCGTATTGCAAAAATTCCACCATTTGCGCCAATCAAAATACCCAAATTACCTTCCGATTTTTTGATAAAATTTTCATAATTCCAGTACTTTTGTTCTTCTACTCCATCATAAAAACTTAATCTATCTTCAATTAAAATAAGTTTACCACTAACTCCCCCAATCTTTGAATCGTTAAAATGTATTGTTAGTTTTTTTATTGCATCCTTTGCAAAAGTTGTATTAGCGTCGGTAAAAATTAAGATCTCATTTCTTGCATGTGAAACAAGATCATTTAATACTGCACCTTTACCCCTACGTTCATTAAATAAAAAAATCTGTAGATTAGAGATTTTTTTTGATAAACCAATTAAGATATCATTTGTTCTATCGTCAGAACAATCGGAACCAATCAAGATTTCAATCTTATTTAAATCATAATCTTGATTAAGAAGATTCATAACTCTGCTTTCAATTACTTTTTCTTCGTTGTATGCTGATATCAAAATGGAAACAGGATGGAATGTGGTTTCGTCATATTTTTTATGACTTACAAAAAGAGAAAGCAGCTGAACCAAAATAGGATATATTATATATGAGTTTATTATTAAAAAAATTATGATAAAAAAAAGTATAATTAAAATGTGGTTCATAGAATTAGGCTATATTAAATTTTTAGGCATCCTATTATTAAGAGATTCATTCAAATATATCATAAATTTTCAGTTTTAATAAAAACTGTTAACAACTTCCAAAAACTTTTCGACTGCCAAATTACTCGAAAAATAACCAGCTCTTTTAATAGAATTTAATTTCAAATTGATATAAAAACTTTCATCATTAATTAATTTTTCTATTCCATTCACAAAGCATTCAACATCGTCTGGTTCACATAAAAATCCCGCATCTCCAACTACTTCAAGTAAAGCCTCGCAATTGGAAGCTACCACAGGTAATCCACAACTCATCGCCTCTAGTGGAGGTAATCCAAATCCCTCAACATAAGAAGGAAAAATTAAACACAATGCGGAATTGTATAAATAAAGCAAAGTACTATCATCAACTTGAGTCAACCAAATTAAACGTTCTTTTCTCTTTAATAAATCATTTTTAAATTCATCAAAACCAAATCCAGCTTTACCCGCTAAAACAATTTTTATATCATAACCTCTATTGAACAGTTCATCGCTCACTTTTATTAGCAATCTAATGTTTTTTCTTTTTTCTAATACTCCCACATAAAGCAAAAATTTTTCTGGTAAATCAAGATTAGTTTTGGCTTTTAATAATTTTTTTTCTTCAGAATTCAATTGTCTAAAGTTTTTCGCAGAGGTATTATATACTACGGTGATTTTCTCCGAGGGTAAGTTAAATATTTTTTGAATGCTTTTTTTAGATGCCTCTGAAATAGTCATTATTTTATCAGAGTGTTTTATTGACTTAGGTAAATAAAACTTTAAGAAGTAAACATATTCTCTTGGGAAAAATTGTGGATGAGTAATTGGCATGATGTCATGTACAATTGATATTTTTTTTGCCTTACATTTTTTTGTCCACGGCACGAGAATGTTTGGTCCAATTATTAAATCAATTTTATATTCATCCAAAATATTAGGTAAAACTTTATTCAACCAAAATGGAGTGAAAATTTTTAGATTTATCAACGGGAAATTAACAGCTACAAACTTATAAAGCGAATCAGTAATGTGATTTTGTTTTCTATTTGTAATAACATAAAATTCATGCTCATGTGAATAATTTGGAATTTCATTGAGTATATTTATTAAATATCTACCAACACCAGTGATATTTCGTTCAAGCACCCTTCCGTCTATCCCAATTTTCAAATTTTAATCTCCATTGGTTTGTAACTGGATTTAAGATGAATATATTTTGTAGAAAAGTAAACTACAAACATATCAAAGACAAAATGCAACCATGAAAGAAGCGGAACAAAAAAGGAGAAGAGTATTGCACAAACCCACATTCCATAAAATGATATAGTATGAATGTTTGGAAAACGTCTCATGTAGTAATAAAAGTGACTTGCTATCATTCCTATTAAAAATGGAAATATAAAACTTCCAATTAATCCAAAGTCACGATAATAAACAAAAAATAGAGTGTAGGTATTATAAAAAACAGAACGCAAAGCCGGAAAATCTGTTATACCAAAGTATTCTTTTAAAAAATGCTTTAATCCAGATAGAGCAAATAAGAAATCAAAAGAATATAAACCATAGGTATGAAATTTTAACTTTTCAATCGCATAGGCAAAATTTTCTATATTCATCACTAGATACATGTATGGTTCGGTAAAAATTGCATATTTCACAGGAAACTTCATCTGTGAAAGGTAATGTAGGTAAATAATAAATAATTGTCCTTCTCTTATAGTTGATAGGCCAAAAATTATTGCAATCAGTGGTACGATGAATACGAGAAAGTTCTTTAATGTTACGTATTTTGAACCATAATACAGGTAAACAAAAGCAAGGAGCATCCCAAATACCAAACTAAATCTCTGATAAAGAAGGAAAAAGGTACCGAATGTAATTAGAAACAATAAACCAACAATTATTTTTCTATCGAGATTTTTATAACGCATCCAGAAGACGATAGCAAGAAAAAGTATTATTGGTGTTAAATGTATTAACAATCCAAAACCAAACATGCCCCACTTTGCTCTTACTAAATTTGGTCTCGGAGTAAAGGCGGGAATGAATCCAACCACAAGATAAATTACAATGTAAGAAATAATATAAGCCAAAAATAAAAGTAAGATAACTTTAAAGATTGAATATGTATTTATTGAATAATATTCTGATTGGATAACTCTGATAAATGAAATTGAATTTACTCTGCTATTAAAATTTATCACGTAAACGACAAAGGTTCCAAGTAAGAAGGAAAATATTGTCGTAAATATTACAAGCCAACTAAACCAGCTCCATTCAAATTGATATCTACTAAGCTTCAATAAACTCAATCCTATAAGAAATAACCACACAATTGAAAAAAGCCTGGCAGGAGAAAAAATGTCAGTTCCTTTCTTTGCAAAGCTTAGAATTAATAGTAAAGCTAGGCCTAAAAGAAAAAATGAAAGTAAGTTCATTCTTTAATTAAACTCTCAAATTTTCGAAAGCTTTGTTTTATCAAGTCTTTTTCGAAATCAAGCAGATAGAATTTATAAATACTAAAAACATATACTAACAAAATCAAAGAAATTTCAATGACAAAATTAAATTTGAAGTACAAGTAAAAAATTACTCCCATAATACTAATTAAAAACAAAACTAAAATATTTCTGAAATTAAAAAACCACTTTTGAGTTTCACCTGGATTACTTAAAATATAAACCAATCCAACAAATGTATTCACAAACAATGAAACAATACTAGCTCCAATTACGTCATATTTAGGAATCACATAAAGGTTTAATATTATATTTAATAATGTAGCAAATACTACTGTTATCAATCTTAAACTTTGTCTATTTGAAGTTGTTAGCATCAAAGCAAATGGTTCAAGTGAAAATCTCACCAGGATAATTAGTCCAAAAACTTTTAATACATCTACAGCAAGGGAATAGTTTTCAATTCCATAAATAAAAGAAATCAATTCATTTGAATATAGAATCATAATTAAAGAAATAGGTAAAGCAAAAACGAAGAGAATTCTGCCCATTGATGATGCCAATTTTACCCAATCTTTTTTGTTTTCAGAGTAATATCGAGAAAGAGAGGGCATAAGGGAAAAAGTTAATATATCGGGAATAACCAAAGGAAGCATGACTAGTTTAAAAACAGCTTGATAAATTCCAACGGAAAAATCACCCTTAAGTTTAGCTAATAATAAAGTATCAACCTGAAAGAACAAATAACTAAAGATCAAATGAAAACCAAAAACCATAGCTTTACCTTTTAAGAACTTAACTCCTGAAAAATCTGGAATTAATCGGATTTGTGGATCAACTTTATTGATTCCTTGTATGCTAACCAGCGTACCTAAAATTCTTGTGAATGCAAATAATAGAGCTACATATATAATTTCTAAGCGGAGAATTAAAAATATAATTGTAAGTAAAACCAAAGTTAAATTAGCAACCAGCGATGCTCTAGCTTCATAATGGAATACCTCATATCCTCTAAAAACTCCTACAAAAAAATTGTTAAGTGATGTAAACACTAAATAAAATCCAAAAATTAAAGTGAGCCATCTAAATTTTTCGGAAAGATTGAAATTCATAGCCACAACTTGCATTAAAAGAAATCCACAGAAAAGCAGTAATATTTTTAAGGCAAAGAGTTTTTCAAAGATTTTATCTTTATTACCTTTTTTCGAAGCAATATTAGTAGTTAGCAGAACATCCAATCCGAAATCTGCAAACACAATAAAAGTGGTAGCTAGTGTATGAACAAATGCGAATTGTCCAAATAGTTTTGGGCCATAAAATCGTGCAAGTAACCAAAAAAGAATAACATTAGCGAGCAATCTTGTTGAAATTGTTATCAAAGTGTAGAAGGCGTTCTGTTTAATTTTTGTTAGATTATTCATTTCAATGTCTATTTTCAATAATCTCTTTGTATGCTTTCATTAGATTATTGTAGTGCTTCTCTGGATTGAAGTTTTCTCTAGCATAATGATATGCATTTCTAGAAAAAATATAGTACTCTTCTTCAGATAATGACGCAGCCTTTTTAACTACATTAATTAAACTCTCTACATTTTTTGCGATGAACTTAAAACCATTAAATCCATCAATGCACACTTCATTTAATCCACCTAACTGAGTTGTAATGATAGGTTTACTTAAAGAAAGTGATTCGATACCCGCCATTGATAAAGTTTCATAACATTCTGACGGTATAATTACAAATGAGGAACCCTCAATTAATTTGATTAATTCTTTGCCTTTTTTAAATCCTACATATTCAATATTAGAAGATTCATTTAATCCCAAAAAACTCTCATACTCGCCTTTACCCGCAATCTTCAATTTGAATTCGGGAATTTGCTTGAAGGCTTCAATCAAAGTCTTCACGCCTTTTTCTCTATCAAGCCTTCCAAAGTAAAAAAAGTAATTTCCACGATAAATTTTTTCAGAATAATGATCTATGAAATTATAAATAACATAAAGTTTCTTTGATATCAAAGTCGGGTAAAATTCTAAAAATTTGTTCATGGAAAATTGACTAGTAAAAATATAACCATCATAATAATCTCGGTGATGATAGAATAAGTCTCTCAAGTAACTTTCCACTGCAACAACAAGACTTTTTAGATATCCACTTGGATGACATTTATTAAGTAAGCACTGAAAATATCGCCCTGTTTTACACTTCTCACATATTTTACCCTTACCATTAATCATTACCCAAGTGGGACATAATAATCTCAAATCGTGAATAGATGCGACTATAGGTATTTTGAATTTCTTTAAGATTGGTAGAATTGAAGGAGATATTCCACCTATGATATTATGAATATGAGCAATTTCTGGTTTTTCTTTTATAAGAATCTCTTGCAATACTTTTCTCGATTCTTTGAAAAAAAATTTTTGAAACGATGACTTTGGTTTATTAATTGAGTAATTTACATCAAAAGATTCCAATTGATTAGTTTTTATGGCAAAACTAATGACTTGATTGCCACGCTCTTTAAGTAATTTAATTGTATTATAAAATACAGACTCAACCCCACCCTTTTTATGCGAGTAATTATTAATTAAAAGAATTTTCATATAGAGATTTAGTGAATGATTTTTCTAAAAATGCCAATTCTTAACCAACTAACTAAATAGTTGTATCTTTCAGGGTCGGTTGCTTTGAGCCTAGAGAAGAGTTCCAGTAGAAAAGAAATAAAAATTCCAACAATTAGAGAACCAACAAATCCAAGCAAGAAATACACTCGAATTCTCGGCTTTGCTTTTTTTTCTGGCGGTCCCGCCTTATCCAGAACAAGAACACTAGGAGTATTTCTAACTTCCTCTACTTTCGCTTGTTCATATAATGGTTGTATAAATTCTAAAATCTTGTATTGTATTTCTAAATTCCTATAAATTTTAAGGTATTCGTTAGAGAGCTGTGGCGCTTCCTTGAATGGAATTAATAATTTTGTATCTTTTAATGAAATATCGGTTCCATAGTTTAGTTGATCTATCTTTTTCTTCAGCTCATCGTAGTTTAATTTAGATAATTTTGTCAAAGGATGGTCTTCACCATAGTTTTGTTTGATAACATTATATTCGATTTCTTTCTTATACATATCCAGGTAAATCTCAGCCATAGATTTAACTGTGGCTTCAAGCTGTTCAGGAACAGCAACCACACCATATCTTTGCTGAAATAACTTCATGTCTTCTTCAAGTCTTTGTATATCTTCGAGATTTTGTTGATACCTTTTCTCTACAAACTCCCTATTGGCTTTAGCATTGGTAATATTTAATCGCGTATTAACCTCATTTAACTTTTCCACAAGATAATTCGCAATATTGGCAGCCCTTTGTGGATCTCTATCAAAAACTGTAATTGTTAAGTTACCTTCATCTTCAATATTTAATTGCAAATTTTTCTGCCACTTTCTAACAACATCTTCATAATATTCATCTTCCATTTTATAAACTCTTCTCAGATCAAATTTTTGAATTACATCATCAGTAATGGTAGCAGATTTAAGAATTGCAACGTACTTATCCAACTCTGTTGGT
>CAKZPH010000068.1 GCA_937138605.1 uncultured Ignavibacteriales bacterium | reverse complement strand
GATGCTGAAACTAGTTCAGTATGACACTAAGTAGTGAATGCTGAAATAAGTTCAGTACAATAAAAATGTTAGAAAAAGTTGACACAAATTAATCCTGATCCAATAAAATATGAAAAACACAACTATCCAACTTAAAAGCAAATGCCATTAGAGAATTTACTATTTATGCAATCAAACAAAACTTAATTCGTAAAATCCATTCACATAAAACCCTTTAATCAGATTATATTTTTAAAACTGCATTCTTGGTTATATTGCTTCGCGTCATATATTAAATTTTTCACTAAATTGAATAACCTTCTAACTTTAACTAAATTTCGATATGCGAAAATCAAAAAATACTACACCAGAACGATTTAGTGAGGATATTGAACTAGATAAATCTTTAAGACCACGTACATTTCTTGAGTTTATCGGTCAAAAAAAGATTGTAGATAACCTTAAAGTATTCATAGAAGCTGCACTAATCAGAAAAGAATCACTAGATCATGTTCTACTTACAGGTCCACCGGGACTTGGAAAAACAACCATTGCCCATATAATAGCAAACGAACTTAGTGTTAAAATTAAAGCTACGTCCGGACCTGTACTTGAAAGACCTGGTGACTTAGCTGGAGTACTTACAAATCTGGAAGAAAACTCAGTTCTTTTTATTGACGAAATTCATCGCTTAAGTCCTGTTGTAGAAGAATACTTATATTCTGCCATGGAAGATTTCAAAATCGATATTTTGATTGATTCAGGTCCAAATGCTCGAACTGTACAAATTAAACTCCCACGTTACACCTTGATCGGTGCAACCACAAGAGCTGGACTTCTTACTTCTCCACTCCGTGAAAGATTCGGAATTAAAGCTCGATTGGATTACTATATTCCCGAAGACTTACTTCAAATTATCTTAAGATCGGCAAAAATTTTAAATGTTAACATTGATGAAGATGCAGCATTTGAGATTGCAAGAAGAGCGCGCGGAACTCCCAGAATTGCAAATCGACTTTTGAAAAGAACTCGTGACTTTGCTGATGTCTCAGGTCTTCCTAAAATTAATATTGAAATTGCAAAGAAAGCTCTGGAAAGTCTTGACGTCGATGAATATGGTCTAGACGATATGGATAAAGAAATTCTCAGAACAATTGTTTTAAAATACAAAGGTGGTCCTGTAGGTTTAAATACAATTGCTGTTTCAGTAAATGAAGATCCGGGTACAATTGAAGAAGTTTACGAACCCTTTTTAATTCAGCAAGGATTCTTAAAAAGAACTCCAAGAGGAAGAGAAGCTACGGATTTAACTCTCAAAGTCTTAAAAATCAATCGTTCTGATTTGATGAACGGTAGCCTCTGGGAAATGGATAAACTCTTTTAAGAAATCGAAATGAAAAATTATGGTAGAAACTCATGATAGTTGAAATCGGGAATATAAAAATTGGTGATGGTAATCCACTCATACTTATTGCCGGACCATGTGTAATTGAATCAAGGGATTTAATTTTTTTCACCGCAGAAAAAACTAAGGAAATAACAGACCGACTTAAAATTCCTTTTATTTTCAAATCATCATATAAGAAAGCTAACCGAACATCTGTTTCCTCTTTCACGGGAATTGGTGATGAAGAAGCATTAAAAATTCTTGATGATGTAAAGAGAGAATTCAATCTTATTGTGTTGACAGATGTACACTCGACAAATGAAGTTAGAATGGCTGCAGAAGTAGTTGATGTCCTTCAAATTCCCGCGTTTTTGTGCAGACAAACGGAACTTTTACTTGAAGCGGGCAAAACAATGAAAGCCGTTAACATTAAAAAAGGACAATTTCTTGCACCTGATGAAATTACTTACGCTGCTGATAAAGTCAAATCAACTGGCAATGAAAAAATCTTGTTAACTGAACGTGGCACAACATTCGGATATCATAACCTTGTTGTTGATATGAGATCTTTTGTTTTAATGAGAAAAACCGGCTTCCCCGTCATAATGGATGCAACTCATGCAGTACAAATTCCAGGTGTAGGTGGAAAGTCCAGTGGTGCTCGTGAATTTATTCCTTATCTTTCAAGAGCTGCCACTGCTGTTGGTATTGATGGATTATTCTTAGAAACTCATCCTGAACCTACCAAAGCTTTAAGTGATGCCGATTCACAACTCCCTCTTAATTATCTTGAAGAGCTGCTAAAGCAAGTAAAAGAAATCGATTTGCTTATTAAAAGTTTTAATCCAATAAATCTTTAGTTAAAACAGGTGATAAAATGAAAAAAGAACTAAAAGAAAAGTTATTTAAAATTAAAATGTTGATTTTAGATGTTGATGGTGTTCTGACCGATGGAAGCATTGTCTATTCCGCCAGTGGAGAAGAAATAAAAACATTTAACGTTCACGATGGATATGGAATAGAAATTCTTAAGCAACATGGTATTCCGGTAGGAATCATCACAGGAAGAACCTCAGCAATTGTAGAAAGACGAGCCCTCGATTTAAAAATTGAGGATCTTGTTCAAGGTACAATAGATAAAGTACCAGTTGCAGAGAACTTTGCAAAGAAATATAACATAACTCTGGAAGAGATAGCTTTTATTGGTGATGATTTATTCGATATACCTTTACTTCAAAAGGTTGGTTTTTCTGCCGCTCCAAAAAACGCTCGCAAAGAGGTAAAAAGAATAGTTGATTACGTAACAAAAAAAGAAGGTGGTAAAGGTGCAGTGAGAGAAGTTATTGATATGATTTTAGAAGCTAAAAAATTGAAAAATGAACTAAGTTAAAGAACTATGTCGTATAACTGGAATGGACAATCATTTCCAAGAAAGATAAGTGAAATTGAATCATATTGGTTGGACTTTATACTACCTGAGTCAAATAAAATATACCAGAATTACAAAGAAAAAATTAAAGACCTTTATGTCATCGGTTATGCTAAAAATTCTCCGTTCTCCCTAATTCTTGGAAAAAAAGAAGATAACATGATCGATGATTATCCATCTCTCCAAATTGTCGCCACTGGTTTTTTTGAGTATGATTTTGGAAAAGTAGAGATTTCATTGTACGAATTTTTTGAAGGTCATCTTCAACTCGATATCTTCGTTCAAAGTCAAGTCGATATAAATCAGTTCAACATTAATGATTTAAAAAAAAGAGAATTACACAAAGCAGCTTTTTTAAATTGGAAACCGGGTAATAATCACCCCTATGATAATTCTTCTATTCGTGAAGTTGAAATCCAGGAAGATAAAGTTACTCTTGCAATTTCAGAAAAACATAAACGAATTTGGGTTTATGAGCACAAAAACGAGATGATTCATTTCATTCCAATAACCAATTTTTATCAAGAAGTCTTAAAGGTAGCTAGAATAAAATCACCTGAAACCATAACTAACATCAATTATTTCTTCTTAAATTTGAATAAATTTACTGATGAACTAATTCAAAGAGCCTTTATCAATTACAACAAGATTTGGAAAAAAATCGATTATCCGGTGGAAGTCCAGATTAGTGTAAAAAAAGAAAATCTGCTGAAGAAAATTCTAAAGAGGTTAAAATGGAAGATATAATAAAAGATGGGAAAACAGTTGTAAGAATTGAAGCAGAGGCGGTAAAAAACCTCGAGTCAAAGATAGATGATTCATTTGCAAAAGCTGTAGAAAAAATTTTGTCAATGAAAGGTAGAGTAATTGTATCAGGTGTTGGGAAATCGGGAATAATAGCGCGGAAGATTGTTGCCACATTAAACTCCACAGGAACACCATCAATTTTTATGCATCCAAGTGATGCAATTCATGGCGATCTTGGAATGGTAAGAAGTGAAGATGTTGTTATACTTATTTCTAAATCTGGTACAACCCCCGAGCTCATTAGAATTGTACCTATACTACGACAAATTGGAACGAAAATTATTGCCATGGTTGGCGACATAAACTCTAAACTTGCGCAAGAATCAGATATTACTCTCGACATATCCGTCTCTCAAGAAGCTTGTCCATTTGATTTAGCTCCAACTACTTCCACCACAGTAACTCTGGTTATGGGAGACGCTCTTGCTGTCGCTCTTCTTAAAGCTAAGAATTTCACAAAAGAAGATTTTGCCTTTTATCACCCTGGTGGTACTTTAGGGAAACGTCTATCCTTAAAAGTTAAAGAATTCATGACACAGGGTAAGGACGTTCCTGTTATCAAATATGATGTAGACTTGCATACAGCTATTCTTGAAATGACCTCGAAACGATTGGGAGCTACCTGTGTAGTTGACGACGATGGAAAAATTATCGGTATAATTACCGATGGTGACTTGCGGCGTGCCATGGAAAAATTCGATAACCTTGCAAACTTAAAAGCTATAGATGTTATGGGGAAAAATCCTAAAACAATTCCCCCTGACACCTTAGCTTCTACGGCTATTCAAATTATGGAAACTTATAAGATCACTCAATTAATTTGTATTGATAATGAACGACGCCCAATTGGCATGATTCACCTGCACGACTTAGTAAATCTTGGATTCATTAATTCGTAATCATATGAATTTTGAAAAGTTCATGCGTTGCAAAACAACGATTAAAATTTTTATTCCGCTTCTTTTACTTTCACTAATTTCTTGCGCTGATGACGCAATTAAACCACAAAAAATTTCTCTCAAAATAAAGGAATTACCTGATCAGGAATCCTGGAATGCAAAAGTTATTTTTTCCGATTCTGGATATGTCCGCACAATTTTACGAGCTGGATACATTGCTGTTTATAATTCCCGTAACGAAACAATTTTAGATGGTGGAATTCAGGTTGACTTTTTTGATAAAGACAGAAACCACACAAGTGTACTTACTGCTGATCGTGGTAAGGTCGATGATTTAACTCAAGATCTTTATGCATATGGAAATGTAATTGCTCGTTCAGATAGCGGAGTTGTTTTGAAGACAGAAGAATTAAGATGGATCAACTCAAAGAAAAAAATCGTAACCGATAAATTTGTAGAAATCACTTCTCCAAATGAAGAAATTCGTGGATATGGTTTAGAATCCGATCAATCACTTAAAAATTATCTTATCCTTCGCGTCAGCGGTAGAATAGAAACTCGAGAATAAATTGATAATTAAATGTCTTAGATGAAAAGAATACTACTTTGCGTCTTAATCCTTTCGATAAAATTATTTGCCCAGGAGATAAAAGTAATTCAACTAATAAATGCAGATAGTCTTGTTGGTTCTGTGATTGAAAACGAAAATGTAAGAATTTTATATGGAAATGTAACACTGCAACATGAAGATATTCTAATCATTTGTGATAGAGCAATTCAATATATTCAAAGCAACAAAGTGGAACTTGATGGTAATATAAAACTATCACAAGGTAACCTGAATCTCACGACGAATAAGGGTTATTACTTTGGAAAAACCAAAACCGCACTTGGACTTAGAGGCATAATTCTCAATGATGGAAAAGTTACACTTAAAGCTGATAGTGGAAAGTATTTTTTCAATGAGAAAAAGGCATCATTTAATGGTCACGTTAATCTATTTGATGACACAACCTACGTTACATCCGATAACCTCATTTATTTTACAACAGACGAACACGCTATAGCTATCAGTAATGTTCGAATTCAACAGTTTGATAATAAAATTAATTCAGATACTCTTAATTTTTACAGACGTAAAAACTTTTCTATATCTCAAGGTAATGTTTTAGCCATTAATGAAAAAGATAATATCTCAATCTATTCCGATTATCTTGAAAACGATGGCAAAAAAAGGTATTCGTTAGTAAAAGGTAAGCCCCTTTTTGTTCAAATTGATACAACGGAAGAAAATAAAATCGATACCTTGATAATATCAGCTAGTATTATGGAGGCCTTTCGCGATACAGGTGAAATTTACATTGCATATGATTCTGTTAAACTCTGGCGTGGCGAATTCTCTGCCCTCTGTCCCTATGCAAATTATGATAAAGCAAAAGGTTACATTTATTCCTCCAGAACAGATGAATTCAAACCTTTTCTCTGGTATAATGAACACCAAGCATTTTCCGATTCAATTCAAATTAAAGTCACTAATAATAAAATTGAACACACTAAACTTTTTAATAATGCCTTTTTAATAGCTCAAGATACGATCAATCCATTACGATTTAATCAGATGAATGGAAATTTCATTCAATTAGACTTTAAAGACAATAAAATAAGTGAAGTCAAAATAATTGGTAATTCACTTGGTATATATTTTTTATATGATGAAAATCAACCTAATGGAGTCAACAAAGTAAGCAGTGAACAAGCAAATATTCTCTTTGAAGAGAATAAAATATCTCAAATTAAACTGATTGGAAAACCCGAGGGAGAATATCATCCCGAAGAAAAAATAATAAATCGAGAAAAAGATTTTCTATTAAATGGTTTTATCTGGACTACATATAGACCATCTAAAAAAGAATTATTGATGGTGAGAAACTTATTTGAATAATTCCCCAAAATGAAAATTCAAATCAAGCCAGAAGAAGTTAAGAATATTTTAGTAATTCGAAAGCATAATCAAATTGGTGATGTAATGGTCAGTGTGCCCATGTATTATGCTCTTAAGAAAAAATATCCAGATTCAAGAATCACTTTACTTGCTTCTCCAACGAACTATCCAATTCCATTTTTTGATATTAATCCATATCTTGACGAAGTAGTAAGTTTCGAAAAAAGCTCCTTAAAAAACCAAATAGATATTCTCAAATATTTAAAAAGCAAAAAATTCCAGATTGGTATAGTACCATCTACAATCCGATTATCAGTCACATCTCATATTGTTAACTTTCTCTCAGGAATAAAATACAGGATTGGTGTTAATTCAATTGATAACAAAAAGAATCCTGCCAGATTTATGTTAAATATTAAAAAAGACTTTTACTGGAATAACAACAAAACCCATCAATTAATAAGGAACTTGGAAATTATAGAACAAATTGGTTGTAAAATTAATTTAAGTGAAGCTCTTAGTATTAAATTTCAATTTAATGGTGAAGAAAAGGAAACTATTAAAACGCTCAATAACTATTTCGGTGAGAGAAAAATTATCATAGGTTTACATCCAGGCGCAGGAAAAAAAGAAAACATTTGGAAAACTAAAAATTTCATTGAGCTTATAAAGTGTTTAAAAGAAAAATTAAATTGTAACTTCCTAATTACCATTGGTTCAACAGATGAAGAAATTTATAATGAATTAATTCCGGCGATTAATAAAGAAAAAATCAAATATTTTGTTTGCAAAAATTTACCGATAAAGCAACTTGCTTCGTTTATAAATCAATGCGATTTATTCATATCAAATGATACTGGCGTGATGCATATTGCCGGTTGGACTGATGTGAAATTAATTTCTCTTTTTGGCAGAACAA
>CAKZPH010000067.1 GCA_937138605.1 uncultured Ignavibacteriales bacterium | reverse complement strand
ATTGATCAATTCTTCAGCGGAGTAAACTAAACGAGCACCAACTTTTTCATATTCATCATTTGTAAACTTACTCTGACTACCTGCATCCTTTTCTATGAAAACTTGATGTCCTCGATCAACGAGTGCTTTAACACCTGCAGGAGTTAATGCGACACGTTTTTCTTCAAAATGAGTTTCTTTCAAAATTCCTATTCTCATTTTATTGCTCTAATTTAGTTAGAAGTTATTTTCAATTTAATTAAATTTTGTTTTGTATTGAAGCTGAGTATCGTCAGTTTTTAAGATATTTATTAAACCAGTTCAAACCTCTTTTTAACATATTAAGATAATGCTGTGGCTCATTTCTTATTCCGTGATCTTCTCTTGGATAAACAACATATTCAACAGTTCTTCCTAAAGTAATTAATGCCTGATACATTTCTTGGGAGTTTGCAATGTTAGTATATCTATCTTTTTCACCTTGAAGTATTAAAACAGGTGTTTGAATATTTTGAACATAGAATGCGGGCGAACGATTGACCCACAGGTGATTCATATCAATTGGTTTTTCCCAGTAATAATATCCGAAATACATTTTTTCAAAAATAGGTTGAAAAGTATTGGAAAAATCAGTGAACCAGCTAAAAATGCCATACATAGAAACTGCTGCCGAAAATCGATTAGTTTGAGAAATAATCCAATTGGTTAAATAACCTCCATAACTTCCACCAATCACTCCCATCCTGGTTGTATCAACAAAACCTTCTTCGATAACAAAGTCAACAGCAGCTATTGCATCCTCAAAATCTTTTCCACCAAGGTCATAACGATTTGCTTGTCCAAATTCATCCGAATAACCCGAACTACCACGAATATTCGGTGCAACTACTACATAACCTTCATTAGCATAAACTTGCATTGGATAACTTTGCAGTAATGTTCTCTTAAATACACTATATGGTCCGCCATGAATACAAAGTATTAATGGATATTTATGTTTTTCATTAAAAAAAGTGGGTTTAACCAGTAAAGCATCAATTATGAATTTTTTATCTTTAGAGATATACTGGATTAATTCTGGTGGACTTATTGTGTACATTTCAAGTTGTTTTGAATAATTAGAGAGAATTTCTATTCTACCTTTATTTAATCTGGCAATTTCTCTTAATGACTTGTGATCTTCGTAAATAAAAAAAAGATCCCCATCTTGTGTAATTTTCAGATTACTTATGACAGAGTTTGGTTCAGTAATTCTAAAAATTTGTTTTTTATCAATATCGATCTGATAAACGGGTGTATAAACGCCCTGATTCACTAGCAAAAAAATTTTATTCTGAATTGGATGCCAAGTGTAACTTAAAACCGATAAATTAAAATTTTCCGTCAAGTTAATTCGAGTATTAGTTTTCAAATCAAGCAACTCTATATCAGTTTCTGCAAATTCAATATCGGGTACAGTTTGACTGACAAATGAAATGTATATTTCATCTGGTGATGTTTCTGGATTTGTTTCTGGTCCATCAAAATCAGTAATTTGTTTAACTTGACCATCGAGAGTTAAAAGGAAAAGGTCGTGTTTTTGTTCGTCATTATACTCTCCCGTGTAGTTTGTTTGATATAGTATGAAATTGCCTTTTGATGAGAAGGTAACGTTGCTTATTCCTGCATCGCCCGTAAAAAGTTTCTTTTTAGTTTTGGAATTAAAATCATAAATCCAAATCTCTTTTTCTGGATTCGATTTTGGATAAACAATCTCATCGTTTTTAGTTATTACTTTTTCCTCTAGAGCCTTTCTAATACTATCATCCAATTCCTTTTCCGTAAGTAAAGCTAAAAACCTACCATTTTTTGAAAAAGTGAATTCTTCGATACCATTTGTTAACGTTAAGAAAACCTCAGCTTCACCACCATCAACTGGAATTCGCCAGAGTTGTCGCACACCTTTAATAGTTTTTCCAAGTTCGTTTTGAAATTCTCTATCAGTAAGGAAATAAATAAATTTTCCGTCAGGTGAAAATTTCACACTACTTACGCTATTTTTTGAATGAGTAAATTGTTTTATTTCTTGAGTTCGAGTATTTAATAGATATAACTGAGTATTCCATTTAGGTACGGACCAATCTGCTTTACGAATTGTGAATGCTACAAATTTGCCGTCTGGAGATGCAGAAATTGATATCGGATATTCCAAATGAAATTGCTCTTCAATAGTAAATTTCTGCTGAGCGACTAAAGTTGATGATAGAAATAAAATCAATAAACCAATAACCTTAAACATAATTATCTCCTTGTTTATTTCTTAATTTAATCAAATCTAATATTTGTAAATCATTCAAAAATATTCTAATGCTTAAATTTGTAAAATTCTTAAGAATAATTTCAGGAACAAGAAATGAATTTACTGAATAAGTTACCAATAGTTATTTGCATAATTTTACTTAATCAAATTTTATATTCGAATGACACATTAAAATCTCAGATTACAATAAAAGCCAATTCAGGGATCAACATTAGTCAAATTGCTTTTTCAAACTGGACTCAAGGTGGTGAAAATTCGTTCACGTGGACAATTTTCGGGAACCTGTTCATCACAACTAAATCTGAAAAATGGACTACGCGAAATACTTTAAAATTTGCATTTGGAAGAACAAAACTCGGACATCAAGAATTCCGAACAAATGACAATGAATTTTTCATAGAAACTGTGTTTTCCCGAAATATTGGCTGGGCTGTAGATCCATTCTTTGGTAATTCAATTAGAAGTCCAATTACTACAGGTTTTTCTTACAAAACAAAAACCCCGGAGAGAATTGCAGACTTCTTCGACCCAGGCTATGTAACTCAAACCCTTGGATTTACATACGATAAAATTAAAGGCATAAAATCAAGGCTCGGAATTGCCATCCAAGAAATTTTTACAAACAGACATAGGAAATTCAGTGATAATCCTGCAACTAAAGATGTAGTAGAATCATTCAAATTGGAAAGTGGTATAGAGAGTGTGACTACTACTGACTTTAAATTACTTGATAATACCTTTTATAAAAGTACATTAAGATTGTTTTCTAGATTTGAAAATATGAAAGTTTGGGACGTTAGATGGGATAATTTGATAACAGCTAGAGTGAATAATTATATTAATGTCAACCTAAATGTTCTAGTTGTATTTGATAAAAAACAATCAACACGAACTCAATTAAAAGAAGCATTACAATTAGGACTTGTTTATAACATATTTTAACAAAACTTATGGATAAAGTAAAAAAATACAATCGTTCAAAAATGCTTATAGAAATACTGGAAATTCTAATCAATCTAACCTTTATATTTTTATTAGTTTTCAGCCCAATTGCAAAACAAATTGAATCCAAAGCCTTTTCAATTACACAAAACGATTATCTCGCATTTCTTCTATTCATTTTAACTATTGGCTTTATTAATTCTCTTCTTAATTTTCCACTAAGCTTTTACTCATCTTTCATACTTGAGCACAAATATAATCTCTCAAACCAAAACTTATTAAGTTGGATAAAAGAAAACTTCAAATCTTTACTAATTTCATTAATTATATTACTTCCCATTGCACTTTTATTTTTTTATTTACTTAAGAACTATCCTGAAAACTGGTGGATATTTCTAACAATCATTGTTTTCCTATTTTCAATTTTGCTTGCGAAAATTGCACCTACAATAATCTTTCCACTATTTTATAAATTCAGCCCACTTGAAAACGAAACTCTTAAGAATATGCTTAACAGTTTATGTAAAAAACACAATATTGACTTCAGTGGGATTTATAGCTTTAACCTTAGCAAAACTACTAAAAAAGCAAATGCTGGATTTACTGGCATATTTAAATCAAAAAGAATTATACTAAGCGATACATTAATCGAAAATTTCACTGACCAAGAAATTTTAACCGTTTTTGCTCACGAACTGGGACATTACAAGAAAAAGCACATAATTAAAAATATTTTTATAGGTTTAATCACTACATTCTTGATTTTTTTCATAACGAATAAAATTTACTTGATACTTCTCGTCAACTTTTCGTTTAATTATCCTTATCAATTGTCAGCATTACCATTGTTGTTTTTAATCTTATCAATTTTTTCTTTAATATTAATGCCATTTCATAACATTCTCTCAAGAAAATTTGAATATGAAGCAGATAGATTTGCAGTTGATTCGACTAATGATAGAATATCTTTCATAAACGCGCTGAATAAAATCGCTAAAATCAACCTAGCGGATAAAGAACCAAATCCAATTATAGAATTTATATTTTACAGTCATCCTTCAATCAAGAAAAGAATAGAAAGATTAGAGAAGCACGTAGTTTGAATTAAAAATTATATGAATTTTATTTTTGATTAGCATTAATTCAAATCAGAGTAGAAGCTTTAAAATTCATTATCAATCTCTAACACAAAAATTTAAAAACTCACTCCAATTAAAAAAGTTTAGCAATTAAATCTTTATAAAAAGTATTCTAGTAGAATAAAATCATTTGATTATCTACAACAAATAAAAATGCCTATACTTGAAATTTTAATTTTAATATTAAATCAAGTATAGGTGATTTGAAAATACTATCATGCACTTGTCATACGAAGCTAAACGTCGAATTTGATTTAAAAGCACTATGTAATGTTCTCAGCTATAATAAAAAATTCTAAACCTAACTCACTTAATTTTTCTATTTAGAATTCAAATAATTTAAAACTGCATGATTGAATTCTTCTGGTTTTTCGATCATTACCATGTGACCACAATCTTTTATCTCAACAAGAGTTGAATTATTAATTTTTTGCTTACCAATCTTAAAGACATCTGCTGGAAATCCAGGATGTAAATAAGGATTTGGTATTAACCCATCTTTATCACCGTAAATAATTAACGTAGGTACTTTCACTAAGTGTAACTTGTCACTTGTAGGTTCATCAATCATACCTTTTACAGATCTACTTACAGCTCTTGCAAATTTGTCAAACTCCTTCGATTTTGCCATTCTAACTCGCTCTTCAACCATCCATTCAAGTTCATTTCTCCAATTATAGAAATTATTTTGAAGGTTTCTTCTAACACCTTCTTCATTTGTTGTCTTAACACTTTTAATAGTCACTGCATTTTTTAACCACTCACCCTCACCGCGATTAAACTTTTCAAAGCCAGCGGGAGCAAGTAATATTAAATTTTTAATTCTTTCTGGGTAATTAATCGCTAATAAAATTCCAATTTGTCCCCCCATCGAGTGCCCAACATAATTTACTTTATCAACGCCCAAATCATTTAAGAAATCAATTATTGATTTAACAAAAAATGTCATATTATAAGAATAGTCACCTTTATCGGATTTACCATAACCTGGTAAATCAATTGCAATCACACGATAATGCTTCATCAGTTTGCCAATGTTATATCTCCAAAAACCAGCATTACTGGCAAGTCCATGCACAAGTAAAATTACCTCTCCTTTACCTTGATCGATGTAAGAAATCTTTGGATTTGTTTTACTGTACATTACTGGAAAACCATAATCAATGTCAGAAAATTCAAGTGCAGGTTTTACCGTATGAATAAATCCGTTACATGAAATTAAGGTCAATGAAAAAATCATTGTAAATATGATTTTAAATTTGTTCATGATTCCTCCTTTAGAACATTAGCCAGTTTAATGTGGTGAAAACAACCCACGGGTCTTTTGGCTTATGCCCAAAATAAGTTACATCTTTAGAATCATAAAAATCGCCCACCTTCATATACGCTGCACTAAAAGTCCAGGATAAAAACACTTTTAAGTTATATCTTAATTCAAAATTCAATTCTGTTCCAATTAGTGAGCCACCACCTTTAGGGATGACGTTAGAGAATGCCATAGCTAATCCCATTTTTGTGTTGAGTTTATTTGGAATCCAATCTCTCATATAATTCGTGAACAATGCTGTTACGCCATATCCCATATTTGAAATATCATGAACTGCCGAGTAGTATCGATTAACAACTTGTGGATCGGGAAATAAAAGGTAAGCACGATGATTACTATAAATTCCAACAGGTGATCCATAAACATTACCTGTTATAACCGAATTAACTTTACCATCCATAGCATTATTTTGATCACCTGTTGTAATTAAAAATTCCATATTAATTTTATCATTTGCAGTCATTCCATACTTGTATGAAATCTGACCGTTCAAAGCAAGTCCAAAAACATCAGCCGCTTTTTTTGATCCATTATCTCCAACAGAATCAATCTTACCAATGTTTGTTATAGCATATAAATCATACCACCATCTTCCCATTAAGAAATCTCTATTGTATGCTATTCTTCCTCCTAACCAAAAAATATCGGCTGTGTACGTTTGTGTTTGACCTGGAAGCCTTAATCTGAAAGCACCATTATATTCAGCAAGTGCGGAGTTTAAACCTTGCCCCAGTACTGAAATTCCACCTGAATTTTTACCTCTATCATAAATGTACCACAGGTCTACACCTAGCTCTAATAAAGGTTTCACACGCGATTCTATATCAATCATCCATAATACAACATCATCATCACTTCTTATTTCATTTTCCCACAATTGAAACATTCCCAGACGTGCTTTTGTAGCGGGATTGATATTAATGAAAGAATTAATTCCAACAGCTTGTGTTCCCCAAAATGAGAGTTTGTATCCACTTGTTTGTGCAACTTGAACCGTTGTAACATTCGGGTCTCTGACATTATCAAAAAGTCTTTGAAGCCCTACAACAATATTCCAATTATCAGATGGTCTAATCTCAACATTTGCGAGTAGAGTTTGAAGGTTTATTTGACCGGCATTTAAACCACCTCCACGATTATTCCCAACACCATAGGCTTGATCTCCCCATGTATAGTCAATTTTAAATAGTGATCTAAATGTTGCAAATCCGTCCAGAACTTTGGGTTGATAGACAAAAAAAGGAACAAATCTTTGCTCTACATAAACAGAAGTTTGAGCCAATGTATTAGTTGAATTCTGGCCAAATAGACGACCAATAACTTGACCTTGTAGAATTTCATTGGTTGGGGAAACATTTGATGCAGTCATTCTGGTAAATGAATAACCGATAAATTGAAATTCACGAATTGGTGAGTCATCAACAACTTCATCTTGACTAAAAGAAACTGTATAAAACGAGATGAATAATAACAATAAAATGTACTTCATAATGCCCCCAGAATTTTTTTTGAGATTACTAACAAATTCCACTTTAAAGACTATTTGAAGACAAATTGAAATCTGACCAGACCTGTTCTTCACTTACACAATTAATTAATCTTGAAAAATTCATATGCCTTTCGTCCTGATAAAAATCTAGATAAAGATTATTAATTATTAAAAGCAGCTAAACAAAAAGAACACCAAAACAAAAAAATCATACACAATTCGAGCAAAAGATAAAATTTCAAAAAAATAATTAGACGAACTTGCCCCAGCTGAAACATTAAATGCTACCAGGACAAGTTCAGTTTAAGTTATTTTGAATACAATCATCTAAATTTCTTTTGTATTTATCTTAGTTCGACATTTACTCTTTTCGCATATATTGTTACAATTCAATTTTTTAACTTTAATTTTGTTTTACGAACACCTGAACCCAGGTTCTCCCCAGAGGAACACCATTATATTTTGTACTACCAAAACCTTCTTGAACTGTTGGTGGTGTAAATCCCTGCAACGGTGGCTCAACCTGAATAACTTCGTAAGTCATTACATTATTTTTAATTTGATAAATTCCTTGGGATTTTAAGGCAACTGGTGTTTGTTGATTTAGAGAAATTGGGTATATCAATGTGTCTGTTTTACCAGCAGATTGGAATGTACCCCTGTAAGTTACAGAAACATCAGTACTGTCAATAGCAACAACGTTATAAGTATTATTTCGATCGAAAGTAGCAGTAATTTTTTTTGTTTTAAGTGTAAGTCTTAATCCAAAGGCAACATTATTACCTTCGGATACCCAGGTACCATAAATTGCATCTGTAGGACCAGTAGGTCCAGTCGTATCTTCTTCTTTCTTGCAAGAAGTGAACAAAAGAGCAAAGGCAAGAACAAGTGAAAGAATATATGGTTTCATGTTAACCTCCATTAGTTAATTATTGTTATTTAGTTTGACTTATAGAGTTAAGATGCATTTTAAGCAGGAGTTTTTTATCAATTTTCCCTGTTTCATTTTTAGGAAGCTCAGAAACAAATTCTACATGTTTTGGAATTTTGTATTTAGCGAGATATCCTCCACAAAAATTGGTTAAATCATCTATCGTTAGATTAAAACCTTCCTTTAATACAATATAAGCCTTACCAACTTCCCCCCACTTTTCATCTGGTACTCCAATAACTGCAACCTCTTTAATCGCCTGATGCTTATACAACACCTTTTCAATTTCAGCCGGATAAACATTTTCACCACCTGAGATGAACATGTTCTTTTTTCTATCAACTATGTAAAGATATCCTTCATCATCTTCGCGGACTAAATCACCGGTATAAAACCAACCGTCTTTCAGTGAATTCCTTGTTTCTTCTTCGTTTCTCCAGTAACCAATAGTTACCGATGGACCTTTTAAGACGAGTTCTCCAACTTCACCTTTTTTAACTTTTTCATTTTCATCGTTAAGAATTTTATATCTGAGGTAAAAATTAACTTTTCCTATTGATCCAATCTTTCTCATTGCATCATCTTGATGAAGCGAAGTTACGCTTGGTCCAACTTCAGTTAAACCGTAGCCTTGCCTTATCGGTACTCCTTTCTTATGCCATAATTCTATTAAAGGTAAAGGCATAGGTTCACCACCAACAACAAAAAATTTAACTGAAGATAAATCAACCAAATCAAACAACTCCGATTGCGCCATTATTGAAAGCATAGTTGGAACTGCCATAAACATCGTAGCCTTGTATTCATTTAATAATTTTAATATTAAATCAGCATCAAATTTTTTAGTTAAACAAACAAAAGCTCCGTGGTGTAAAAAAGGAGTTAATATTACATTCCATCCTCCAGTATGAAACATAGGTGTACAGCTTATTGATTTATCACTTGAAGTTATGTCCAGACGCAAACACGTATTAATGCTATTCCAAAAAAGCATTTTGTGAGTGTATAAAGCACCTTTTGGATTCCCAGTCGTTCCACTTGTATAAAGAATAAATATGGGAAGATCTTCAAGATTTAAGTCTAGATCTTCAAAATCAAAAAACTGTTCTGAAACGGAAGATATTTCATTGGTGAATTCTTCTAGAGATAGTTTTACTCTAATTTTTTTAAAGGAATCTAAACCTCTAACTTTTTCATAATATTTACTTTCGGTAAGAATTATTTCTGGTTCGCAATCATTCAATTGATAATCTATTTCTACAGGTGTTAAACGATAATTCAAAGGCACAATTGTTATTCCAATTTTCTGCGCAACAGAGAATAATATCACGTGTTCGAGTGAATTTTCAGCGAGTATTACAAGTCGATCACCCGTTTTAATTCTAAAATCTGAAATAAACTTTTTAGCAAAATAATTAGCTAAGTTATTCAATTGACTATATGTCAATTCTCTATCTGTTTCATACTCTTTTATTGCAGTTTTATGGGGAAAATACTCAGCCCACTTTGATATCCAATCGTATTGAATCATTTTCTAATCCTTTCAATTATTGAAAATATCAGAACAAATGCTCCACTGAAAATCATTGCAAACGCAGCAGTGGCACCAGGATTATTGTGATAAATCGTTATCTTGAAATAATGAAATCCAAAGTGGGTCAATAAAGCAATAAGACTCGAAAGAAAGACAAGGATTGGCTTAGGATTTTTCTTAAATAAACCTAAAAAAATGGGCCAGAAAGTTGTAACAAATAATCCATATACTCCATTTTGAGCAAATAAAGCAACTGATAGATTTGGGAAGTAAATCTGTTGCACTGAAAAGAAATAAATAATTATTCCTAAAATCACTAAAAATAACTTAGTTATAAGAAGAAGAGATCTTTTTAGTTTTTCTTCTGAAATATCTTCTTTGAATTTTTTAATGATCTCTCGCGCTATATTTACAGAGAAAATTGTAGAAAGCGCAATAAAAATATTATCAAGCGTTGAAAAGCCAGCAGACAAAATGCCAAGCGTAATAAGTGCCAAAATAACTGGTGGAAAAATTTTATTTATATAGACGGCAATAGCTTGATCTGGTTTCAATATAGTATCTTCAATTCCAACACGAGCAAACAATCCAGTAAACAAAACAAAGAAAAAGAGAGAGCCAACAATTACAACTGTTAAAAGATATTTATTTAAATCTTTTTCTGACTTTAAATACAAAGCTTTCGAAATGATGTGCGGTTGACAGATGATTGCAATGCCAACTAGAAAATTAGCTACGAATACTTCAAATAAGTCTCTGAAAAGCAAACTTTGTGGATTTGTAATAGAAATAAGATTAGAGTCAATCTCACTTAGTCTTTTAAAGAGATATGATGGTGTTAATCCTAAAAAAATAGGGCCTGAAACTAGAAATATTATGGCTGTGAAAATCATAATAATTGCTTGAAAAGTATTTGATAATAATAACACATTAACGCCACCACCTATCATTAAGTAACCAACGGAGAAGACTAAAACAACAATCAGAACATATTCAGGTTTCACATCAAAAGATTTTGCTAAAACAATTGTAATTCCCACTGCGATTAATACAGCAAAAGTTATTTGCAGAAAAGAAACTAAAGCATAGAAAATAGTAAAAAATTTATTTCCGTATCTTTCACCAATCCAGTGTGGTACAGTCAAAACTTTTGTTTGTTCACCGACTTGTAAAAATTTTTTTGACATCAAAATCAATCCGATATAAATTCCCAATGGAGCAGCAATCCCATATCCTAAAAACCCTGAGAGGCCATATAGATAAATTAGTCCCGGATTGATTACAAATGTCGCAGCACTTGTCATCCCAACTGCGAGTGATAATCCTACCATTATTGGATTAGCAGTTTTTGTACCTATTGAAAAACTTTCAATAGTCTGCTTTTTTCTTTTACTTATATATGTTAGAATTATTATTCCTACCAAGTAAAAAATTATCGTAGCAATTAAATAAGTTTTAGTATTCACTTAACACCTATATATTAAAGCCTTAACAAAGCTGAGGCAAAAGCCAGGCCTCCACCAGAACCTATTAAAACAGCAAGTTGATTTTTTTCTAACTTTCCTTTCAAGTTAGCATCTGCAAGCGCCATGGGAATACAAGCAGACCCAGTGTAAGCATATTTATCCATTATGGTATGAGCTTTTTCGAAGGGAACATTCAAATTTTCCATTGTCTCACGAATCGAATTAATGTTGATTTGAGTAAAAAAGAAATGATCTATTTGATTGGGAAGAATATCAAAATACTCACATATGTTTTTGATCATTTTTGTCCACATAGTTGGATTTATTTCTTTTGGAAATTTTTTAACGAACTTTAATAGATGGTCTTTATTTTCTAATACAGATTTATTGATCGGTTTGAATGTTCCCCCGGCATAAATTCCCATCCAATCATGATATTGTCCGTGTGTAATAAGCTTACTAAAAAGAAATCCTCTATTTGTAAAATTAACTGAAGATAGAATAACTGCACCAGCTCCATCGGCAAAAAGTGTAACCGTTTTTTTGTCTGTCATGTCAAGATACTTGCTCATCGCATAAGCGCCAATTACAAGAATATTTTTATATCTATCATCCGCTATGATAAACTTACTTGCAACATCAACCGCGGTAACAAAGCCTGCACAAGCCGTGTTGATATCAAATGTTCCTGCTCTCTCTGCACCAAGTCGATATTGAACAACACTTGCTGTGGAGGGTGAAATGTATTCTGGTGTATCGGTAGCAACAATTATTAAATCTAAATCCTTAGCGTCTATTTGAGAATCACTAAGTGCATTTAATGCAGCGTTGAAACATAAGTCCGCAGTGGATTCATTTTCATTGCACCATCTTCTTTCTCTTATGGTAAGATTTTCTTGCAACCAGGTATCAACGTCTTCTCCTAACAATTCATTAAAAAACTTATTATCCAATACACGAGACGGTGCATAGTATCCGATTCCTTTAATTACCGCATTTCGTTTTTTTATCTCAAATAGTTTAGTTGAATTTTTCATTAAATAGTCATTCCTCCATCTACACTTAAAACTGCGCCGTTAATATAATCTGCTTCATCGGAAGCAAGAAACAAGTAGGCACTGGCAATATCTTCGGGTTTTCCCAGTCTGCCCAGAGGTGTTTTTTCCTTCATCATTTGAAGAACCTTTTCAGGAACAGACATTACCATTTCCGTTTCAATAAACCCCGGTGCAACCGCATTGACACAAATGCCTTTCCTACCAAGCTCTCTAGCCCAAACTTTAGTAAGACCTATTATTCCTGATTTGGTAGCTACGTAATTCGACTGACCAAAATTCCCATAAAGCGCAACAACTGAGGATGTGTTGATAATCTTTCCTTTTCCTCTCTCAACCATATGTGGAGCAACCGCTTTTGTACAATTGAAAACTCCAGTAAGATTAACATTAATCACCTGTTGCCATTGCTCCTCTGTCATTTTAAACAAAGTGGCATCACGTGTAATACCAGCATTGTTAACAAGGACATCGATTTGCCCAAATTGTTCGATTATGGAGTTAACATTTTTTTCAATCATTGAAGCATTAGTCACATCAGTAAATTGAAATATGCAAACATATCCCTTGCCACTCATTTCACTTGCAAGTTTTTCTCCATCTTCTTTTAAAACATCCCAAATAACTACTTTAGCACCTTCCTCACAAAATTTAATAACAGCAGATCTACCAATCCCTCTTGAACCACCAGTAATAATTGAAACTTTATTTTTTAATCTCATGGCTTGCCTCAACCTAATTTTATTTTCTGTATTTTATTTTTGCTTTAGTCCATTTATCCAGAAAATTTGAAAAATTTTCCACCATAAGAGTATAAAATTCTTCCATTTCATTAAGTCGCTTTAAAATTACCCCAATATCATTACTATTAGACCCTTTTGCTTCACGTTTTAGCTCAATTGCGAGTTTTTTATTTTTTTTAATTAATTCGAAATTATTTCTAAAAGCGTTTTCAAAAATCTCAGGATGTCCTTCGTAATGGTCTTTTCTACTTCCTGGAATCCATACTTTTCGAACTAAATTTCTGTCTCTCAACCTTCTAATAATTTGACTGACAGGACCTTTACTTCTTTTTAACTGTTTACAAATATCATCTAGCGAAATCGGTTGAGGTGAAAAGATCATAAGTGCAACAATGTGTCCCATAAGTTTACTTAATCCAAAAGCTTTATAAGCTTCACCGAAGCTTTGAATAATTTCTCTTTTAACTTTATCTTCAAAATTTAATGTTTTCATTATTTGATACGTTTGATTTTTTTAGAACATAACAATTTAATTTATACAAGTCAACAACTTTTATTTAATATTTTACAAGTAATTTATTTCGAGATTCTCCTTACTATCGATGGTATTCAATTTCTTTGATACTTTGCTTTTAATATTTGATTCAAAACTTCCTCTTTTGTATTTATGAATTGTAGTTATAATTTTACTGGAGGTGTGTTATGCAACATTATGGATTTATTATCAACGGGAATTTTGTTCTCACATCCAAGAAATATAATGTGAAGAATAAATCCAATCATCAGGTATATGCCACTGTGTCATTAGCTTTTGAAAATGATATAAAAAATGCAATTAGTGCAGCTTACAATGCATATAATGTCACAAAATCTCTTTCAGCGTATAAACGTAAAGGAATATTAAATAAAATTGCTAACTTAATTTCCTCAGAAAAAGAAGACTTGGCAAGGCTTATAACATTAGAAACAGGAAAGCCAATTAAACTTTCTAGAATTGAAGTTGACAGAGCTGTAAATACATTTCAAATTGCCAGTGAAGAAGTTGATAGAGTTTATGGCGATACACTCACACTTGATATAAATCCACATTCTGAAAATAGATTTGGAATAACAAAAAGATTTCCAATTGGTCCTGTTCTAGCTATAACACCATTTAACTTTCCAATTAATCTTGCGGCACACAAAATAGCACCAGCTATTGCAGTAGGTAATCCAATTATATTTAAACCTGCCACCGCTTGTATGTTAACTGGAACAAAACTTACTGAGATTGTTAATGAAGCTTGCGATATTCCTGGATATATTAATTCAATAAATTGTTCTGGTGCGATGATTGAAAAATATCTTAATGATGAGAGAATAAAGAAAATAAGTTTTACTGGTAGTTGCGAGGTTGGATGGAGAATAAAATCACTTGCCATAAAGCAGAAAGTCACTCTTGAATTGGGCGGTAATGCTGGTGTAATAGTTGACAAAGACGCCAATTTAGAATTTGCAATACCAAGATTAGTAACAGGAGCTTTTGCTCACGCGGGACAAATTTGTATTTCCATTCAACGCATCTTTGTTCATAAAGAAATATTTGAAACATTTCTAAATCAGTTTGTTGAAGAAACTTCTAAAGTAAAATGTGGTGATCCGTTTGATGAAGAAGTTATTGTTGGACCAATGATAACAGAACAAGATGCTAAACGTGTCGAAGAATGGGTTAACGAAGCTGTTCAAGGTGGTGCTAAAATTATGATTGGCGGAAAAAGAAAAGGTGAATTTTACAAGCCAACGGTTTTAACAAGTACAACACCAGAAATGAAAGTTAACGCAATGGAAGTTTTTGCTCCTGTTGTAACAGTGGAACCTGTTGAATCTTTTGAAGAAGGAATAAAAAAGATAAATGATTCTCGATATGGATTACAGGCTGGGGTATTCACTAATAATTTGAAAAATGCTATTTACGCCTTTGAAAACTTAGAGGTTGGCGGAGTAATCATCAACGACTATCCAACATTTCGAGTGGATAATATGCCTTATGGTGGAGTTAAAGATAGTGGAATTGGAAGAGAAGGTTTAAGATATGCTATTGATGAAATGACCGAATTACGACTAGCGGTATTTAATAAAATTTGAAATCAGTTATTTAGAAAATGCTAATAGTAAAGCATTCAATAAATCAGCACGTCGGACAGGTTTGGGAATGAATATTAACCCCATTTCTTCAATTTGTTCTTTTAATCCACTCAAAATATCTGCTGATGTAGTTACGATTTTTAGATTTTGTAATCTCTCTCGCTTTTTTATCTCTTTAATTACATCCATTCCAGGTATATCGGGTAATCTAAGATCTAAGACAATTCCATCATATTCTTCCGTTATTAACTTATTAAGTGCTAACTTCCCTGAAAATACAGTCTCAACTTCACACTCTGTTAACATCAGCTTAAATAATTTATGATTGTATTCCTGATCATCCACAACTAAAATTTTCTTATCCCTGATCAATGATAAATCTTTAGGCAACTGAACTACCTCCGCTTCTTCTATTTGTTCTGTTCGCGATGTTGGATATGTAAAGCTTACTGTTGTACCCACATTTTTTTTACTTTCGATTTTGATATCTCCATTCCAAAGACTTATTATTTCTTTAGAAATTGCCAAACCTAAACCACTCCCACCATATTTTTGAGAAATTTCTGGTGCTTGTTCGAATGGAATAAACAAACGATCTAACTCTTCCTGTGTCATTCCAATGCCTGTATCACTTATCTTGAAAACAAGTGTACCATTTGTGTAACGTACATCTACTGAAATGAGGCCTTCTTCTGTAAACTTAACTGCGTTGTCCAAAATATTTAGTAGAACTCTTTGTAAGTTATGCGCATCTAAAAGAAAATAAGCATCAGGTTCTAAATTGGAATTATAATCTAAAGCGATTTTCTTCCCTATTAGTTTAACTTCTATCATCGATAACACTGATTTCATTAAAGCAATTAAATTATATGGTTTTTCTATAATTTTTATCTTACTTGCTTCTGCCTTGGAAAGATCTAAAATATCGTTCAATGTCTTAAGAAGATGTTCGGCACTCTTTTGAATGTAAACTAAAAATTCCTTAAACTCTTCTTTTATATCCATGCTTACAAGGATGTCAACGTAACCAAGAATTATATTTATTGGAGAACGTAATTCATGAGACATATTTGCCATAAATCGAGATTTTGTGGCAGCTAAAATTTCTTTTTGCTTTACTGTTTCTTCTAAAGTTTTTATTCGCTCAACTTCACGAGTAATTTCAACAAAAGAAATTAAATAACTTGGCCTCTTATGATAGATAACTTCCGAAATATAGATATTAACCCAGATTTTCGCTTTATCATGATATCTTCTCATCTTGATAAGATATGGTGAACCATCCATAGACATTTTATCAGAAAAAATTGCATTTACATCTTTCACATTATCAGGGTCAACCAGGTCCCAAATTTTACGACCTAAATTTTCATCACTAGATAGCTGGAGTAATTCCATTCCTTTTTTATTTGTGAATAAAATTTCAAAAGTTTCTCTATCGACTATAAGCACTCCAATCTGAATCTCATCCATCAATTCTGCATGAGTTTTTTGCAAGGTTTGAAATTTTTCTCTATAAGTTTTCTCTTCTGTGATGTCTTCAACTATCACTAAAAAAAATTCTGATTTCTTACTCTTTACTTTAACAGGATAAACTGAAACTCTCACATTTAATTCATTACCACTCTTATCGATCAGAACTGTCTCATAATCTTCTAAAATTTTTTTTGAAAGAATCGCTTTTATTATCATGTTTTTCTCTTTCTCATAAGGCGAAATGATTGTGCCAATGTGTTTATTCAAAATTGATTTCTCAGAGAAACCAAACATCTTATAGCTGTTACCTCCCCAAAACTCAATCAAGCCCTTAGGCGAAATCAACATTAAAGCTTGATCAGTGTGATGTAATATTGCTTTGAATAAATCAATATTTTCAAGGATATTCTTCTTGTCGCTTTTGTTTTTATTTGATGTTTTTTGTTTTCTTTGATTTTTCATTGTTGTTTACCAATTGATTTTAATTTTAAAATAAGAAATTTTGTAAGTAGATTTTAGATAAATATTTTTTTTAGGATTACTTTTTTCTATTTTTGAAGTAGAAATATGGAATCTAAAATTAAGAATCTTACTGTTAAACTTACCCACAATCCAAAAAGAATTCCCAAATCAAGTGAATTAATTTTTGGTAAATATTTCTCGGATCATATTTTCACGTGGGATTATGATCCAGAACATGGCTGGTATAACCCAACAATTCAACCATATTCTTCTCTTCCTATTGAACCAGGAATAATTGTTCTTCATTATGGACAAACTGTTTTTGATGGATTAAAATGTTATTATGGAATTGATAGTAAAATCAGATTCTTTCGCGTTAAAGACTACATAAGAAGATTTAATAATTCTGCGCGTGGTCTATGCATTCCAGAATTTAACGAAGAAGAGCTTCTTGAATATCTAACCGAGCTAATTGTTATTGACAAGAATTGGGTACCTCAAGAAGAAGGTACAGCTTTATATATAAGGCCCATTATTATTGCCGCTGATAATGCTTTGGGAGTAAGAAGTTCTTATAATTACAAAATGTTTATCATCTTAAGTCCGGTAGGCTCTTACTACGCGGAAGGATTCAACCCTGTTAAAATTTTGGTTGAAGAGCAATACTCCCGAACTGCTCCCGGCGGACTTGGTGCATGTAAAACAGCAGCTAATTACGCTGCTAGTTTAATGGCTGGAGAAATTGCTAAGAAAAAAGGATTTACCCAAGTACTATGGCTCGATGCATGTCACAAAAAATATATTGAAGAAGTTGGCACGATGAATATTTTCTTCCGAATCGATGATGAACTAATAACTCCTCCATTGGAAGGAACTATCTTACCAGGTATAACAAGAGATAGTCTAATTAAAATTGCCAAAAAAGAAAATATAAAAGTCTCCGAAAGAAAAATATCCATTGATGAGGTTATAAATGCTCATCAAAAAGGTAGTTTAAAAGAAGTATTTGGCTCTGGAACTGCGGCTGTTATTTCTCCAGTTGGTCTCCTCAGCTATCGGGGTAGTGATTTTATAATTAATGATTTTCAAATTGGAGAATGGAGTAAATACTTTTATGATTTAATCACCTCATGGCATTATGGTAAAACAATTGACGATTTTGGTTGGATAACAATTTTAGAAGAATAGTTTTTGAGTGGAAAATTATTCATAGTTTCAACGCATATTGGAAATTTAGATGATTTAACCCTCCGTGCTAAACGTGTTTTAACGGAAGTTGATTTTATAATTTGCGAAGAATTAAAAATTGCAAAACAACTACTAAGACAAATAGAAATTACAAAAGAATTAATAGAATTAAACGAGCACACTGAAAAAGTAAATTCAAATATTATAATTGAATTATTAATAAGCGGTAGAAACGCTGCACTTATTTCCGACTCAGGCACACCAATATTTTCCGATCCTGGTAATCATTTAATTAAATTAGTCATTGATAAAGGAATAAATATTTCAATCATTCCCGGACCAGATTCACTAATACCGTCTCTAATTGTTTCTGGTTTTGGTATAAGTAAATTTTATTATGCTGGTTGGCTTTCTATAAAATCAGATTTAAGGAAAAAGGAACTAAAGAATTTAAAAAATATAAAACAAACAATTGCTATAATGGAAACGCCCTATAGGTTAAAACAATTACTTCAGGATGTCATGAATGTTTTTGGTGAGAAGATCAAAATCTGCCTTGCCTGCGACTTAACGACAACAAATGAAATTATTTTTCGTGGTGAAATTAAAAATGTTTTTGAGGAAATAAAAAATCGAGCATTAAAGCCTGAATTTATTTTAGTTATAGATAACAATCAGAAAAACTAAATTAGATATTCTTTAGCCCAAGAGCATCTTTTACTTTTTCCATCAGCGATTGATATGAGACAGGGGAAGTAACAAAATAATTTGCTCCTAGTTCAAATGTCAAATCAACTATTTCTTTATCATTTAATGCTGAGGCTACAATAACTTTTGTGTTCGAATTTTTAGCATTACTACGAATTGTCTTTAGAACCTCGAACCCACTAACTTCGGGCATCATTAGGTCGAGTATAACTAAATCATAAGTTTTTTCATTAATCTTTACTTTGGCTTCTTTCCCGTTTGGAGCAGTATCTGCATCTAAACCTGCTCTTTTTAAGTAATGAAGATGCATTTTTACAACGAGTGGGTTATCATCAACAATAAGAATTTTAAAATTATTCATTTTTCCTCATATGTTATGTTTGATTGTTTTACTACAGATTTATAAACTCTCCATTTAGAAGTTTCAAATGCTAATGTAGTAAATTCAAATCCTTTTTCAAATGCATCAGGGTACATTGCTGTAAGTTGATCAAATCCAGTTACAGTTATATCTGGCCGTGGTACAACTATATAGTTAGCCGCAAATTGTGGTTGTTGGATAACCCTTATATAATCATATTGATAAGGCAAATAAAACTGTTTTGGATTATTAAAAAAGCAAACAATAGGATAACCCACCGCATCATCTATTATGATCATCTCATTTTCATTAACTGTCTCTTTTAAGTGTTTGGCAACTTGAAGTTCTTCTTCAAAAATATCCGTAACTATCTCACCTTTAAGAACTTTTATAAAATTGCTCTCAGTTATATCAACAGATTTTTCAAGAGAAATATAACCAAAATAAAGTGATATAAACATTAAACCGAGTACTACATAAGAATATACATTTGATAGAAGCGGAGAATTAAGATAATAATACATAATAATAACAGCTAATGGTACAAGCACGGCAAACCAGCTATAACTAACCGCAGAAATCCCAAGAAAAACCACAATTATCTGCAAAATAATTGGTGAAAAGGTAGCAACAAAAAGTGTTATTGTTTTTATGGTAGGAAGAGTAAAAAGATATGCTGGATAAGTAAAGAATGCTAATTTTAATATTATCCAAAAAGAAAGTATTATGTTACCTTTTGCTTCAGCGAGTTCTGGTCTTAATGACATTTCTTTGGATACTTGTTTGAAGTAAGAATACGGGCTAAAGTAAAAATAAAATGGTTCACCCGCAAATATCCAATTCAAATAAACCCATGAACCCAATACAATAAAAGTCGGAAGAACTAACATCAAAGTTAGTGCAAAAATTCTTGTGGCGTTAAATTCTGTGGATTCAGAAATTAAAAAAGGTGCGAAAGGTATTAAAACTAATGTCAAAAAGAATGTATCATATCTAATTCCAGACATCGCACCAAGAGCTACACCTGAAAGGACTATATAATAAGGAATACGCGTTTCATTAAATCTAAAAAATGAATAAACAAATATTACAAAAAATAAAATATACAAGGTTTGACTTGGTTGGGCAAAAATTACATATAAAAAAACTGGATTAATAAATAATAAAACAGTAAGGGCGAATTTTATAACATTCTTTCCAGGAATCCATCTTAAATATCTAATACATAGAGCAACAATCAAGGCTCCCCACGAAGTAGAAATTATTAAGGAACTAATGGGATTTGATGTAAGTCCTAGCGGAAGGTAAAATAAATAAGGCAGAGGAGGATAAATCAAACCTAAATTTTCAAGTCGAGGCGGATTTCCACGAGTAGCCAGTTGAGCTTTTTCCATCAAAAAAATTCCCTCATGGGCATAAAAATTAAAAGCTAGATATAAATAAACACCTAATGCAAAAAGTCCACTCCATAACAAAAGAAAAATAATTATGTCACGTGGTTTTACTGCCATTAAAATCTACCAGCAACTTCGGGTTTTTTAATGGTTGTTAATCCATGGGTTGTTTTTTCCCAGTAATATGGTTTAAATATTAATTGCCATAATGCTTTATAAGCTCCCAAAGAGTGCAAAATCCAATAAATAGGGTTAAGCAAAGCGTAAATTACAAGACCATAAAGTCTTCTTCTAAAAACTGCCAACATGTTCATATAAACAACCATGGCATTACCAATAAGTAAGTTAAATAGGGATATGTACAAAACCCATGCAGGAAAAATATCCGTTATCCACTGAGGTCTAAAAACTAACCAGGTAATAAACAATATCCATAAAGGTAAGTTAATTAAAAATGTAGCAGGAGTGCCACCAATAAAAAGAAAGAAAGCAAACATTCCGCGGAAACCAATTTTGCGATACAACTCAATAGGATTGCGCATATGAACAAGAACGGTTTGCATATAACCCTTAACCCATCTCGATCGTTGTCGAATCCAGCTTCGTACACGTTTATTCGCTTCTTCATATGTTGTCGAGTTGATTGTTCCTACTTTATATCCTTTTGCATATGCCCGAACGCCAAGGTCAGCATCTTCAGTCACGTTAAAAGGATCCCATGCATTCAATTCTACCAACTTCTCTCTGATAAAATGATTACTTGTACCTCCCAATGGTATTGGTACATTTAATCTATCCATACCTGGTAACATATAATCAAACCAATAGGAATATTCAAGTGTGAACATCTTGGTCAGAAAGTTCTCATTAGCATTGAAATAATTTAATTGAGCTTGAATACAAATGACATCCTCGGGAAATTTTTTAAAGCCAACAATTGCTTTTTTAAGTTGGTCAGGTTCTGGTATATCTTCAGCATCGTAAATTGTTACAATTTCTCCCCTACAAAAAACCAAACCATAATTGCAAGCCTTTGGTTTAGTTTTCGGCTGCATATTCGGAACAATTATACATTCAAACACAGAAGGTATATCAAGATTTCGAATTTTATTAATCGTCGTAAAATCATCTTCTTCAAGTAACATCTTAATATCAAGCTTATCTCTTGGATAATCTAAATTACTCAAAGCATATATTAGCGTTTCTATAACCTCTGGTTCTTTGTATACAGGCAAAAGAATGCTATAAATAGGTAGTTCATCGTCATGAAGTTCCTTGATCTCTGCTTGTGTCACAGCCTCATATAATTCGAATCTTGCCCCCGCTAGAGTTAAAACAAACTTAAATCCAATTGAAAAGAGATATAACAAATTTACAACAGCCATGACTATAGTCATTGTAGAAGCAGGATCGTAAGCAAGACCAATAGTAAATAGTGTTCCAAGTATAACTAAGGAGATTGTTTGTGGTAAAGTGAATGTTTCGATAGCCGAACTTCTTTCATCTTCAATAAAGAGACTATAAACTGCACTTTCTGCAAGTTCTTGTCCAAACGCTTTGTGTAAAACCCATTGTATATCCACATCTGTTGCATAGAAAATTTTTAGCGGTGAATTTACTCTTTCGTAAATATGTTGAATAACTTCTTCATCGAGAGGATTCAACATTGCGACGTAAATGTATTCGCCATTTCGACGGAATGGACAAACTAACTTATCTTGTAAAAACGTCTGATCAAAGGACATTAATAATTCAAAATCAATATCTTGAATCAATAGATCTACCTTACCTACAGGTATTTCTTTGCGAATTAAATTTTCATAATCCTTTCTAGAAATATAACCATAAAATAGAAGGGCTTTTGAAAAGTATAACTTTTCTCGTTCAGCAAATTGCTCTATAGACTCAACTTGCTCTTTAGAGAAAACTCTTTCTCTGATTAATAAATTTTGTAACGCCCTATTAGGACTAGGACTGGAACCAGAGGCCGATTTTAAAAGCTCTTCCGGCACCAACATCTCGTCCAAAGGCGTCCACGCTGTATCCGACATATCCTGCTATATTTTTATTAAACCTGTATAATATTGCTGGTTCAACCTTCAACAGGGAAAAATCAAGGTTACGTTCAAATATTTGACTGAATCTAAGAGTAGTATCAACTCTATCATGGTTTCCTAAACCAAGAATGAAATTTG
>CAKZPH010000066.1 GCA_937138605.1 uncultured Ignavibacteriales bacterium | reverse complement strand
GAAATATTAAAATTCATTTTTCTTCTGGTAGAATTGAATTGTCCATTCTTGAAAGAGCTAAAGCAGCGCGGTTGTTCACAAATCTTCTTTTATCTAAAGGAGAATACTTTAACGGAGAGGGAATTATAGCAACAAGTCTAGCAATATCTCTTCGCGATAAATTCTGTACAGATTTCTTGTAATAAAAACGACTAGCAGTCTCTGCTCCAAAAATTCTCTTACCGAGTTCAATTACATTCAAGTATTGTTCTAGAATAATTCTTTTATCTAGTTCTTTTTCCATCCTAATAGCGGTAATTATTTCTTTTGTTTTTCTGAAATAATTTCGACTCGTAGTGAAATAAATGTTCTTAGCTAGTTGCATAGTAATTGTACTTCCGCCACGAACTATCTTGCCTCTACGAATGTTTGTGCGAGCTGCGAGCTCTAAACTTTCCCAATCAACTCCTCGATGAAAAGAAAATGCATCATCCTCCATTGTTAATACACATCGTTTTAAATCTTCTGGAGTTATATCGTATGAAATCCATATTTGTGAAGGGAAAAACACAAAGTGATTTTGGAAAAATCTTTGTTCCATCAAACCAGTAAATCTTGTTCTAGTTATTTCAAGCGAAGTGACGTGAAATCCAGGTATAGAGATGTAAAAGATTACTATAAAAGATGTTACTAAAAATTTTATGCGATGAGGTTTGTAAAATTTATCAACAATTTTTGTGAAGTAAATAGTAAGTTCAAGGTTTTTTTCAAAATCGAAATTCACTTCTTCTTGGTTTTAGGATTCTTCTTGGTTTTTGACTCTGGTAATTTTTGTTCAACCGACTTTGGTTCTGAATTCTGTATGTATTCAGAATTATTAAGATTTTCAGGTATTTCTTGTTTTTCTCTCTGCTGTCTTAAATGTTCTTCCTCTTCGAGTTTTTGTTGTTCTTTCTTCGATTGTTCTATTTCGTAAGCAATTAATTTTGGACTAATCCTTTGTGCATACAAAGATGAAGGATATTTTTCTCTTAGTGTTTTATAAACAACAAATGCTGAATCATTCATCAAGAGTTTTTCTTCATAGATGTGTCCAATCATAAGAAGAATCTTAGGTTCATAATCAGTTTTTTCATATTTAGTCAAAAGTTTATTGAAATGTTTAAGTGCATCTTTGTATTTACCTTGTGAAACTAATTGTTCACCTTGATAATATTCTGTCTCTGGTGAATCTCTTAAAGTTACTTTAGCATTTAGATTCAATCGTTTTGCAACAGCTTTTGATATTTCTGTATCCTGAAATCTTTCATAGATAATCATAAACAAACTATCAGCTTTTTTCTTCTCACCAATTTTATCATAATAATTTGCAAGTGCATAAAAAGCTTGCTCTGCAAAATCATAATCCGGATATCTATCAATTGCATAATATAAATGTGGTAAAGCTGAGTCAGGTTTATCATAATCCAGTAGAAACAATGTGGCCAGCTCGAGGTGTAATCGGACAACATTGACATCCAATGAATCTGCATTCTTTAAATTTATTAAGTAAGTAGCCGAATCAGCTTTTAGCTTTTCTTGATATAAACTATCAGCAATTCTCTTCTCTTCAAAGTATTGTTGTAAATCTGCTACATAAGATGGATCATTTAACAATGTTGAATCAATTTCAATTTCTTGGAAAGGAACGTAAGTAGAATCAACAGGAAATTTTCTAAGTGTAACAATCTGCTTTGTTAGCGCGTTTATATTATTCCATAAGTTTTTGTGTTTAGTTAAAATATTTGATCTATTCTGGGCATATTTTAATACATCAAACGAAACGGGAGTACGTTGACATTTATCATAATAATACTTCGCTGAATCATAGTTTCCAACTACATTTTCAAAATAAAAACCTAACTCAAATTGAGCTAAGCCACCGGTTTCTTTATTTCCGTAAGTAGTGTCAACTTTTATAAATTGATTTATTGCTTTTGATGTATCTCCATTTGCATAGTACAAATATGCAAATTCTAGTTCAATAAACTCATTATAGTCTTGAAAGTTTGATTCTTTGGATAATTTTTTCAGAATAGATTCTGAAGAGTTTAAGTTGTTGAGTTTTCGATATACTTTTGCTAGTTCTAATTGAGATTTGAAGCGATAAAAATTATCTGATGTATATTTATTAACTTTTTGAACCGTTTTAACTGCATCATCAAGATTGTTAAGTTCTGTGTATGCTTTGCCCATTTGAATCAGAACCATAGCAATTAATTCATCATCTTTAGCTACTTTAACAAATTCTTCACCGTAACGAATAATTCCATCATAATTTTCATTCTTGAAATTTATTAAAATCATTTCCAAAAGAGCTTCACTAAGAAGTTTTCTATTCTTTGATTGTCGTGCTTCTTCATAAATCTCATTTAATAATCTTAGTGCGCGATCAAAATCTTTAGAATTCAAATAGGATCTTGCAATGTATAATCTCGCTTCTGACACAAAAGAGCTATTCGGAAAATTTGTAATTAATTCAGTGAACTTTCTAATTGCACTTGGAAACTCTCTTTGATAATAATACGACTTTCCAATTAAAAAAAGTGCATTATCAACCAGGGAACTTTGAGGGTGATATTGAAGAATTTTTGAACATTTTTCTATAACCGTCACTAATTTGTTAGTTATATTTCCCGGTGGGGCATAAATTTTATCTGTGAATATTTCTTTCTGCTGTTGTTTAATTTCTATTTCAGCTTCTACAAAAATCTTTTTAGCGTTATAGTAGGTATTAAAATATGTTGTAAAATCCTCAAAACCTTTTTTTATAAAATTCCCTGATGAACAGGCAGAAATAAATAGCAAAGAAAGAATAAAAATGAATTTAAATTTCATAGGATTGAATTCTAGATTTTTATAGTGCGTTTTTACCTGATTCTTCTGTTCTGATTCGAATTGCATCTTCCACATTGGTAACAAAGATTTTTCCATCTCCAATTTGTCCAGTTCTAGCTGACTTTATAATAGCATTAATAACAACATCTTGTTGAGATTCTGTTATGACAACTTCAATCTTAATTTTAGGAACAAATTCGATTCTATATTCACTACCACGGTAAATCTCGGAATGACCTTTTTGTCGTCCATATCCTCTAACTTCTGTAATAGTCAATCCCTGAATGCCTTCTTCCTGTAAGGCTTCCTTAACATCTTCTAATTTGAAAGGTCTAATAATAGCTTCAATTTTTTTTAATTTCGTTGATGGCATAAATACCTCGTTTTATTTTCCATGGCAGTGTTTATATTTCTTTCCACTTCCACACGGACAAGGATCATTTCTTCCAGTTTTTTCTCCAACTCTAACTGGCTGAGGTTTACCACTTGTTGCATGTTGAGATGCCACAGTTGCACCTTCTTTTGCCATACTAAATGCATCAACGGTTTGATGGACTGCAGAAATTCTTTCTGGCATTCGGCGCCTTCTCTGTTGAATTTGTTCGGGCATCTCGGGAAACCATTTATATACAATTTTTAATGTTTCATTTCTAATAGATTCAAGCATTCCCATAAACAGTTCATATGCTTCCTTCTTATATTCAATCAAAGGATCCTTCTGACCATACGCTCTAAGACCAATTCCTTCTTTAAGATCATCCATATCGCGCAAATTTTCTTTCCACTTCTCGTCTATGACACTAAGTGAAGCGAATCTTTCCAGGTTAGCCATCAACTCACTACCAAGCATTTTTTCTTTTTGATTGTAGAAGTCGAGAGCAACTTCGTAAATTTTGTTAATCAATCCATCTTCGCCAAGTTGCTGGAATAATTGAGGGGTGATTTGAACATCAATTAAAAGATTTCTTACAAGTTCTTCACGCAATAAATCTATTTCTGCATTTTCGTAATGTTTATGAACAATTGTTGAGATATATTCATACAAATCTTCAAGCAAACCACCTTTTAATCTTTCACCTCGAAGGGCTTGCATTCTTTTTGCATAAATCACCTCTCTTTGCGAATTCATCACGTTGTCATATTCGAGCAAACGCTTACGAATAGCAAAGTTATTTTCTTCAACTTTCTTTTGTGCACGTTCCACGCTTCTTGTTATTAAAGGGTGAGTAATAACTTCACCTTCTTTAACACCCATTCGTTCCATAATTGAAGCAATTCGATCACTACCAAAAAGTCTCATCAAATCATCTTCAAGAGAAAGATAAAATTTTGATGAACCTGGATCCCCCTGTCTTCCTGAACGTCCTCTGAGCTGACGGTCAATTCTTCGTGACTCGTGCCTCGTTGTTCCTAAAATAGCAAGTCCACCTAATTCTCTTACACCAGGACCGAGTTTAATATCAGTTCCACGACCTGCCATATTTGTTGCAATCGTTACCGCACCTCTCAGACCTGCGTTGGCAACAATTTCTGCTTCACGCTGATGATGTTTTGCATTTAATACATTATGCGGTATACCTCTTCGTTTAAGCATTCGACTGACTGTTTCTGATGTTTCAACACTTGTTGTACCAACAAGAACCGGTCGTCCAATTTTATGTAGTTCTTCAATCTCTTCAAGAAGTGCGTTGTATTTTTCCCGCATCGTTCGATATATAACATCATCATAATCAATTCGTATACAAGGTTTATGAGTTGGAATAACTACAACATCCAATTTGTAAATTTCCCAGAATTCTGCTGACTCAGTCTCGGCAGTACCAGTCATTCCTGCCAACTTTTTATAAAGTCTGAAGTAATTTTGTAAAGTTATAGTTGCAAGAGTTTGAGTGTCTTTTTCAACCCTAACATTTTCTTTAGCTTCTATTGCCTGATGCAAACCATCTGAGTACCTTCTGCCCGGAAGCAACCTACCAGTAAACTCATCCACAATCATCACTTTCCCTTCAGGTGTAACTACATATTCTACATCTTTTTCATAAAGGGCAAAAGCTCTTAATAACTGTTGAACTGTGTGAATTCTGTCGCTTCTTTCTGAATAAAGTTGATAAAGTTTATCTTTCCTTTTTGCCTTTTCTTCAGGGGATAATGTCGGTTCGTTCTCAATTTTACTGATTTCCGTACCAAGGTCTGGAAGAACGAAAAAGTCCTTATCTTCATTAACACTTGTGATAAACTCACGTCCTTTTTCTGTTAGGTCAATTGAATGATTTCTCTCATCAATTCTAAAATATAATTCATCATCTATTTCATGCATCCGTTTTTCTTGCTCACGCATATACTCAAGCTCAGTTTCTTGCATCAAACGTTTGTTTGAGGGTTCACTTAATAATTTCATTAATTTTTTATTTTTAGGATAACCACGATGCGCTCTTAAGAGAAAAATACCCACTTTATGAAAGTCTGGTTCGGGTTTATTTAATTCTTCTTCGGCATCTTGAACAATTTTAGCTACTAATTGCGCTTGTGCTCTAACTAACCGTTCAACTCTTGGTTTGAGTTCAGTGAACTTCTGTTCACCACTTTCAACAGGACCACTTATGATTAAAGGTGTTCTAGCTTCATCAATTAGTACTGAATCAACCTCATCAACGATTGCATAGTTATGACCTCTTTGAACTACCTGATCGGGACTAATAGCCATGTTGTCTCGGAGATAATCAAAACCAAATTCATTATTTGTACCATAAGTTATATCACATTGATACATTTTCTTTCTTTCTTCTGACGACATATGATTAAGAATCACACCTACGGTCAACCCATGAAACTCAAAAATTTTGCCCATCCACTCACGGTCACGTTGAGCAAGGTAATCATTCACTGTAACAAGATGACAACCTCTTCCAGTTAAAGCATTTAAAAACAAGGGCATCGTTGCCACGAGCGTTTTACCTTCACCAGTCGCCATTTCAGCAATTTTCCCTTGATGAAGAACTATCGCACCCATCAATTGAACATCATAAGGAATCATATCCCATGTGATTTTACGACCTACCACTTCCCAGGATTTACCTACTAATCGTCTGCATGTATCTTTAACAATTGCATATGCTCGTGGGAGTATTTCGTCTAAAACTTCTTCGTAAGTTTCATCCAGTTCTTTATTTAATTTTTCAAGTTCATCGTAAACTTCTTGTTGTTCCTTGGCAGTTAAATCGGTTTTGAGTTTCTCTTCTAACTCAGCTATTTGGTTTCTTATATCTATAGTACGTTCATTAATGAGTTCTTTTAGTTTTTGAGTTTCCTCACGCAATTCATCATCCGTTAAATCCTTGAGTGTTTCGTAGATTTCGTTTATTTCAGCAACTATAGGTTTTAATGTTTCAATATCTCTTTTGCTCTTGTCACCAAATATTTTCCTAAGAATTTTTAACATTTTCCCTCTTTAAATTTTAATAAAACTAATCAAAGATTGAGTTAAAAACAATCATTATAAATTCTGCAATTTTTATTTAACTGTTTCGAAAATGATTGGTTTCATTTTTAAAAAAATCACGTATGTTTTGATCAAAAATCTTTTATTTTAATAGATGACAAATATATTTATTATTAAAACGCATCCGAAATTTTAGGCTTTTATTTATAATAATTTTTTATTGATTAATTAAATTTGTATGTGCATTGTAGAAAGCTTATAAATATAATAAAATCTTCAGCCGGAAAATTTCTAGTTCCAATTTTAGTAGCTAAATTAATTAGAGAAATTTCTCTTGAACTTAAGAATATATATCTTTCTGAGAGAGTCATTAATAATCTGAAAAAAATCCTTGATAATGATTATTATCTACAAGTTTATTCAGCTGATTTTAAAGTTTTAACACTTTATTTCAAAACTATCCTGAGAATTGCAGCTTTCAGCAATTATTTAACTGATATAGTTGTTAGAAATCCTGAATATCTTACTGAATTTCTTACTGACGAAGGATTAAAAACATCGTTCACCTACGAGGATTTTGAAAAAGAATTAGTTTATAGATTAAATATTTACAAAACATTTGATAAAAAGTTAAAGGTATTTTCGCGTTTCCGTCGAGAACATATTTTAAGGATTGGATTAAAAGACTTATCGGGACTGGCTAATTTCTATGAAACTTCCCGTGAATACTCACATTTAACAAAAGCAATTCTTGACCAAGCTTTCAAACTCGCTTTAAGCATAACTCGTATTGAAAAAAAAATAAAAATTCCACCATATTGTCTTGTTGCACTTGGAAAGCTCGGTGGAAATGAATTAAACTATAGCTCCGACGTAGATTTAATTTGTGTTTTTGATAATACTGAAGAAAAATACTCATCCTACGTAATTGAATATTATGACAAAGTGATTAAACATTTAATTAAAATATGTTCGGGCGATAATGTCGAAGGATATCTTTATCGTTTAGATTTTCGATTGAGACCAGATGGTAAATATGCTCCTCTTGCACGATCAATTGGTTACTATCAAGTTTATTATCAATCAATGGGGAGAGAATGGGAAAGACAGATGTTGCTGAGAGCAAGTTTCGTTTCTGGCGATTATTTTTTATTCGAAAAGTTTATGTTAATGTTAGATAGTTTTGTTTTTCAAAATCCAATTTCACCCAATAAATTAATTCAAAGATTGAGATTTTATAATGAACAAGTTTTCGATAACTCATTAATTCAGAACCGTACGAAAAACATAAAATATTTTTATGGAGGCATAAGAAACATTGAATTTACTATTCAAACTCTTCAACTGATTTATGGGCACAAATACAAAATCATCAAAACCGGAAATATAATTGATGCTATTACTCAACTTCATAAGCAAGGTTTGATCAACAGAAATGTATCTGAAAAAATAAAAGGTTCATATGTTTTCTTTCGTAAGATTGAAAACTTTATACAACTTATGGACGATCGGCAGACTTATGTTTTACCCGAAGAGAAAGAAAAATTATTGAACTTGTTAAAGTACCTGAAAATTCAAAACCTTAGAGTATTTAATAATAAATTAGAAAATTTTAGAAATGAAGTTATAAAGTTTTATGAATCAATCTTTAGGTCAAAAGAAAGCGATAAAATTTTAAGCAAAGCTATCAGTAAAGTTAATTTCAAAGACCAAAATGAATCAGAAAGAATTCTCATAAAAATTTTTGAGTATATAATTTCTCAATTTTCAAAGTCATCGATCTTATCCGAAAAGTTTAACTTAGAAGGTTTCCAGAATAATTTATTTGATTATCTTAAAAATGCAGAAAATCCTGACAAATGTCTTCAAAACTTTTTTAAAATTTTAGGGAAGTTTAATTCAATCTATCAGTTAGGAGAAGTAGTATTAGATAAAGAAAAATTGAAGATTATTATTTTAATATGTGATCTTTCAGAAGTTTTATTCAACTATTTAATGATTAGTAACTCCATTTTAGATTTTTTCATCTCGGGGAAAACTTTTATTAATCTTAATGAAGCTATTGACTTAAAAAACTTATCTACTTATGAACTTGATTTACTTAAATTTTATCTATCAGTCAATTTTCTAACAAAAAAAATTTCAACTAGTAGTCTTAGCATAGCTTACTCAGATTTCTTTGACAAATATTTCAACAAAACCATCAATGATCAATCGAACGACTTCAAACTTGAAAAATCGGATTTCTGCTTGCTTGCACTCGGTAGTTATGGTTCAAGAGAATTACATTTTAAGTCAGACCTTGACCTTGTATTGATTTTTAGTGACTCCACAGATGAAAAAACAACTCAAAAATTTTCAAGTCATCTTTTGGAAAAAATCAAAAAAGATCTGCAGAATCTGGACTACGTTGATGTTGATTTTAGACTTAAACCCGAAGGTACGGTCTCTAAACTAAACTGGACTTTGAGCGAATTCAAAAAATATGTTAATAATCGTATGCGAGTGTGGGAGTTGATGGCATACAGCGATAGTAGATTTATCTCCGGTAATTTTGATTTGTTTTTAGAGATTAATAATGTTCTACATCAAAAAATCAAATCGTTTAACATCAAAACTTTAATTCATGAAGTTAACCAAACTAGAAAAAAATATTTTGAACACAAGTTACATCATTACCAAGATACACTTGATCCTAAAAACAACTTTGGTGGAATTACTGACTTCAGGTTTTTCAGACAAAAATTGAAATTATGTTACATAAATCTCTCACAGAATGATATTTCTGAATTTGAATTGTTGAATCATTTCTTTGAAGATGAATCAAAAACTCTAAAACTCATTTATCAACTACTTAAAAACCACGATAAAAATCTAACAAAAGAATTAAAAAAAGTCTTTGTTCAAATGAATCGAAACTATCATAAGTTACTCACATTAATTGTAATTGGAAATGTTCTTTACAATAAAAAGAACATTATCATTGGTAAGGAATTTAATAGTAAATTCATTCGAAAGTTTTTTAAGATAAAGGGAATTGACAACATAATTTTATATTTTAATAAGATTTTATTACAGTCACAAAAGATACTGGAAAAACTAAATAAGGAAGTGTTTAATGATCTGGATTAAAAAATTTATCTTTTTTCTTAGCACCATTCCAGTTCTAATTGTTTATGTCATTACACAAGCACCAGGAGTGATTCATATAGATTCAGGAGAACTTGCTGCAGTTGCCTGTTTGCCTGGAATTCCTCATCCTACAGGTTACCCACTTTTCACAATATTAGGATATTTGTTTTCTCTAATTCCATTCTTCGAAACAAAGATTAAAACGTTAAATTTTCTATCTACACTTTACACAGTTATAGGATTTTACTTCATTTCTAAAACTAATTTTTTAATTCTGAAAAACCTTCACTTAACGGAACAACATTCAATCAAATCGAAGAAAAAGACGGGTAGTCCTGTAATCACAGATGAATTTAACTTGAAAATCTTAGCAATTATTTCAGCATATATAATTGCATTTTCAAAAACATTCTGGAGTCAATCTACTTCAGTTGAGGTTTATTCACTCCATATAGCATTAGTTTCCATTGCAATTTACCTTTTCCTGAATGCACTTCTAAGTGATGAGAAAGACAAAAAATCAGACACAAAAATAAAATCCAATAAGAAATGGTTAATTTTTGCATTTTTCTTTGGACTTTCATTTACAAATCACATGACATCAATCCTTCTTATTCCTGCTTTTGCGTTTCTTTACTTTAATAATTTTGGCTTTAATAAAATTTCGCTCAAAAAAATTCTATTGATGTTAGCAATTTTTATAATTCCCCTTATTCTTTACCTTTATTTACCTTTGAGAGCTTCAGCAAACCCTGAACTAAATTGGGGCAATCCTATTGATTTCGAACGTTTCCAACGACACATCATGGGATGGCAATATCAATCATGGATATTTTCTTCAACCGAATCTGCTTCAAAGCAATTCAAATATTTCCTAAAAATATTCCCAGAAGAATTTGCATATCTTGGTATTTTGCTCTTCATAATAGGAATTATCGTTTCATTTAGATTGAAAAGAAAATTATTCTACTTTGTTTCAATTCTTTTTATTACTTGTGTTTTATATTCCATCAACTATGATATTAATGACATAGATTCTTACTTCTTACTTGCTTTTATCTCTGCTGGCTTTTTTATCACTTTTTCATTCTATTATTTTTTTGAAAAACTTAAAAACAAAATATCTTATTTGAAATTTATATTAACTTTAGTTCCATTGACAACTTTGATATTTAACTTCGAAAAAGTAAACCAAAGTGAAAACTCTCAGTTTCAAGATTATACATACCAAGCTCTTCAATCACTTGATAAAAATTCCATTGTGATTTCTTATTTGTGGGATTTCTTTATCTCTCCATCCTACTATTTACAGTTCGTTGAAAATCATAGAAAAGATGTAACCGTAATAGATAAAGAACTCTTAAGAAGAAGTTGGTACTTCAATCAATTAAAGAAAATAAATCCAGTAATTTACGCTCGATCTGAAAATTTAATTAAAGAATTCATTCCAGAACTATTAAAGTTTGAAAGAAATCAAAATTACAATTCAATAGTACTTGAAAAATATTTTAGAGAAATTATTTCGAGCTTCATTGTCAGAAATATAAATGATCATTCCATTTATCTCACTCCCGAAATGATTACAATTGATTTCAGGCAGGGATTATTCACAATCCCTGATTCTTTAAGAATTGTTCCCGATCTTTTTATGTTTAAGGTCGTAGTAGACACATCTTACCATGAATTAAAAGTTCAAGATTATGTAATAAATTTTAGAGATAGAGACGATTATTACTCGTCAATGTTAAAAGATCTAATTTCGACAATGCATGTAAACAGAGCTTTATATGAACTTGATTACAATTACAGAGAGAAAGCTAAAAAATTTGTTGAACTTGCGTTAAAAATTAATCCCGGATTACAATTACCTGATAAATTAAATAATTTGATTCAAACTTACGAATGAAAGACGCATTGAGATCATTTGAAAAAGAATTATCGTGATAAACAGTTATAACCGGCATACAGGTTCTAGAAGAATTGAAAATTTTAAGTCTAAAAACACAAACCTTTTAGAATAGAACCCGATAAAATAAAAAAGGCTGTCAATGTAATATTATCACTGACAGCCTTAATTAAAATTTAATTTGGTGATTCTATTTCAGATGTATCAGCAAATTATCAATTTCTTTTTTTGAAAGGTCGTCAATTAATCTAAAAGTTCTTAACGTCACATCAACTTGTTGTATTAAAGATTTCTTTTCATATCTTGGCGAAAAAACTGAACCATCAAGCATATACAATCGATTTTTTTTATCATCTAAAAAGATATAATTAACGAATGGACCTCCCATTGAATAGTCATTCATTCTCCATAATCCTTGTGTAAATATTGCATACTTACCATTAAAATTATACTCAGTTTGATTAATGTACTCCGGTGCAACCTGCACATATGCTTTATCATCAGTAGTTCGATAAAATTTCTGTGTGACTCTATTTCGAATCGCAATTACTGAATCCTTGTTAAGCCATCTTGAATCTACTGATTCAATCCAATGAACAAAAATCCACCTTTCCATATCTGAATTTGGAGCACGTCTAAGCCAAACAAATTTATTTACACTATCGTTTATTGCCTCAAGAAAATCTGCTTGTATGTAAATTTTCCATCCATAATTTTTTAAATACTTTGCTTCTAAATCTTTTTTCTCATACGTAGGATTGTATAAGTTTTTCAACATTCTTTCATCAGAAGCACTCTGAAAGAAGTAAAGCAGATTATCTTGTTCCCTGAAAACCTTGACAATCAACTCTGGAAGTGTATTAGAAATTAAAATCACAACTACCTGGTCTTTTGCCCATACATTTCTTTTCTTTATTACAAACTCTTCACCTTTTTTAACAAGACTCATAACAGTGCTATCAAGAATTGATTTAACATATTTTGTAACATCGTTTTCTACATCTAGAGTCGTAACAATCAATATGTTTTTTCTGTTTTTGTATTTTTTAAGTTGATTCAAATCAACACGTTTTAATTCGAAGAGTTTTTCAGGCTGTGGTGTAATGATTTCTTTCTCAAAAACAACTCCAAGAAAATCATAAAAATCATTCCACTTTAATGAGTCAGCAAAAACAATTATCTCATCTTCTTTACCAATAGCTGGTGGTAGTTGTGATTTACAACTTATTATTAAAGAAATACCGACGACCAATAGAGTTAAAAGTATATATTTTCTCATATTTCTACCCAAAATGATAAACGTTTATTTGTGGTAAGAGAAGTGCATAAAGAATCCACATTACAGTACCAATAGTTATTGGAATTGATAGATTATCATCTACTTCGAAAGATAAACTTTCTGCAATCGTACCAAAAAAAGCAGCTATTATTCCAATCACATATTCCATAAAATGATGTTCCACTTTAGGAGTAAAAAAAATCACAATTACTGCTGAAATAAAAAATGCGGCAGAGCCTTCAAGACTCTTTGCAAAAAATTTTCTCTTACCAAATTTTCTACCAATAAGTGCTGAAGAAATATCAGAAATTATTAAAATAGAAAAGGCTGTTACAAAAATTAACTTTGGAAATATGATAACACAAAACAACGCTGAAACCAAAACATAAGTAGCTCCATTCAGTCGCTTTTTGGTTTCATCTATTTCTTTCCTTCTTAAAAGGAATCCGAAAATTTTATAGAACCACTCGGCAATTTGTGGATTATAGTATCTTACAATGTCTACAACAAGAAATGCAAAAGTTAATGGAATTAAGATTGATAATGAAAGTTGTTTATCGATGTGATAATAAATTACAGGAATTGAAAGTGAATTAAGATGAATCAACTTTCTAATAACTTCGTGTTTATATTCTATGGTGGCGTTTTCGTGAATATTCACATCATGATGATTTTTTATTTTGATCTGATAAATTTTCTGGATTTGCTTCATCAATGCCACTTTTACCTTTCCTTAATTCCATAAGTTTTTTCACATGTTCAGGTAATTCTTGTTCATTAGTTGTGTTATTCTTTTTCGCAGGTGGTAGTTCTTCTCCACGAATTATTTTGTCTATTTCTTCATTATCCAGAATTTCTCTTTCAAGTAAGTTTTTTGCTAGTCTATGTAAAGTGCTTATATTTTCTCTCAAAATACTTTCCGCTCTTTGCATACATGTCATCACGATGCTATGAACCTCTTCATCAATCATCTGAGCAACTTTTTCACTTATCTCTTGTCGCCTTGTAATTTCTCGACCAAGGAACAACTCTTCTTCACGACTTCCATAAGCAAGTGGACCAAGTTTTTCGCTCATTCCCCATTCACAAACCATTTTTCTTGCAATTTGGGTTGCACGTTCAATGTCATTTCCTGCACCTGTTGTAAGTTCATTAAAAACTATTAATTCTGCGGCACGTCCACCGAGTGCATATGTAATCATTGCAAGAAGATATTGCTTTGAATATGTATGTCTTTCATCCAACGGTAAAAATGACGTCACACCTAAAGCTCTACCACGTGGAATTATAGTTACTTTATGGACGGGATCAGCTTCTGGAATCATACGAGCAACGAGAACATGTCCACTTTCATGATAAGCTGTCATCTCTTTTTCTTTTTCAGAAATAATCATGCTCTTTCGTTCCATACCCATCATGACTTTATCTTTAGCTTCTTCAAAATCTTCCATATCAACATATCGTTTGTTTTTTCTAGCTGCTAGTAGTGTTGCTTCATTCACCAGGTTTGCTAATTCTGCCCCTGAAAGTCCTGGTGTTGACTTAGCAATAATAGATAAATCAACATCTGGAGCAAGAGTAGTTTTTCTGGTATGAACTTTTAAAATTTCTTCTCGGCCTTTTACATCAGGTCTATCAACAACAACTTGTCGATCAAAACGACCAGGACGTAATAAAGCCGGATCAAGGATATCAGGTCTGTTTGTCGCAGCAATTATTATTATTCCATTGTTTGGTTCGAATCCATCCATTTCAATTAATAATTGATTAAGAGTCTGTTCTCTTTCGTCATGACCTCCTCCTAGTCCAGCTCCTCTTTGTCTTCCCACAGCATCAATTTCATCGATAAATATTATGCATGGTGCATATTTTTTACCTTGTTCAAATAAATCACGTACACGACTTGCTCCAACCCCAACAAACATTTCAACAAAGTCTGCTCCTGAGATTGAAAGAAATGGAACTCCCGCCTCACCTGCTACAGCCCTTGCGAGTAAAGTTTTTCCTGTGCCTGGAGGTCCTAACAATAAAACACCACGCGGAATTCGTGCACCAAGTCTTTGAAATTTTGCAGGTTCTTTTAAGAATTCAATAATTTCTTGCAATTCAATTTTAGCTTCTTCGCAACCTGCTACGTCCTTAAAAGTAACTTTCGGCATATTTTCCGTGAAGAGTTTTGCTCTACTCTTCCCAAAATTGAATATCCCTTTGGTTCCACCTCCAGCACCTTGCATCCGTCTCATGAAAAATATCCACAAACCAAAAATTATTATCCAGGGAAGAATTGTCATTAATGCCGCCCACCACGCTGAATCCTTCTCCTCAAAAGTAAAACTAATCCCTTTCTCATTCCAAACTTTTATGTTTTCAGGAGAACCAGCTTCAGGTAGAAAAACTACAAACTTTTTTGTTTTAATTGTCCGCCCACCGACAACTGTTAAATTTTCTTCTGATTTCAACCTACCATGAAAATAATAATTGTTAATTTCAGATTTCTTAACAACAGCACTTTCAATTTTATCTTCGTTCATGAGCCTTTGATATTCATTATAAGGTATCTCCACTTCAGACATATCACCGCTACGAAATACCTGCATAACTAAAATTGCGGCAACTATAACCCCACCCCAGCCAAAAACTAATCTAAGTATCTTCGTCCAATCAATATTTTCAGGTGAACGGTTTCTATTATCTCTATCTCTGTTTTCCATGATCACTCCATTGTACTTTTTAATGCATATATTGACCGTAAATGACGAAATCTTTGACTATAATCAAGTCCATATCCAATGACAAATTTATTTGGAATTTGAAATCCAATATAATCAAGTTTAAGTTCATATTTTGTAGCTTCTTTTTTATGCAAAAGAGTCACAACCTTGATACTTGCTGGATTTTGTGGTTGAATAAGACTCTTCATATAAACGATAGAAAGACCAGTGTCAACTATGTCCTCTACAATAATTACATCTCGATCTTTGATATCAGCATTTAATTCTTTTATTAATCTCACATTTCCACTAGAAATTTTTGCATCACCATAACTTGAAAGCTTCAAAAAATCTACTTCGCAATTAATAGAAAGGTTTCGTATTAAGTCGGAAAAAAATATGACCGAACCATTTAATACCCCAATAAAAATAGGAACTTTACCCATATGATCTTTACTAATTTCCTCACCTAATTCCTTCACTCTTTTTTGAATTGTCAGCTCGTCAAATAAAATTTCAAAAGTTTCATCATTTACATGAATAACTTTTTCATTAAAATTCAAATTCATATTTAACCTTTAATTTAACTATAATTTTGGTATTAACATTAATTTTATATTTATCTGAAAGTGCTACTCCAACCAACCAAATAATTTCGTTATCATCTTCAAGAACAAGAACTTTTTCTCGAATGGAATGTGCAATCTTTGAATCAGTTAAAATATCACTAACTTTTTTGTATGAGTTTAATCCCAGTGGTATCATTTTATCACCAGCTTTCCACTTTCTCAATAAAAGTTTTCCCCGTATCATATCACCATCAATAAATTCAATCATTCTATCTGCAGAAAAATTTATTTTATTCTTATCGACATAATTCATTGAGAATTGAAAATAGTTTTCTCTATACTCATTCCCAATTTTAACTTCAAGATTAACTTCATCTAGATTTTCTTTTATAAGAACGATTATCGAACCTCTTTCACGAATAGCAATTAAATTCATAGGTAGTTCAACACTTTTACCTTTTTTTTTATCAATCAGTGAAAAAATATTTTCAATGTGATGATAATCTAATTGAACATGAAAAAGCTCTCTTATAAGTTTTTGAGTATGATGCATTAAAGGATAACGAAGTTGAGAAAAAATTTCTGAATGCTTAATATCTCTAACAATGTTTTTATTGTCTTCTTCAAATTCATCTGGATGATAATCCATAAACAAACCATACAAACAGGATGAATCATTTGCTAAAACTGGCTTAACAAAAATTGACTTAAGTTGTTTAAGCAATTCAATTTTTATTTCTAGAGCAGTACCTTGATCGTTTTTTTTAACATTAAAAATGCCATTACAAATTTCTGTGCTTACATTTAGAAAATCCCTTAGTGACTTAAACAAATTTGAAGTATTTAATAATGTTTCCGAAAGTGCTGGATTAATTTTTTTTAATTCAGGTATTACTTTCAGCCGGATAAGATTTCTTGAAAAATCTGTACTTAAGTTAGATTTATCGATAATATATTTTATTTTATTTTCATTCAAGAAATCTAAAATTTCACTTTTTGTAAGACACAAAATTGGACGAATTATAGCTTCGTTTCTAATTGCAATACCAGCCAAACCCGATACACCAGTTCCTCTTATTAAATTAAAAACTATTGATTCAGCGTTATCATCGGATGTATGACCTGTTGCAATTTTATTTAGACGATATTGTTCTTTTGTTTCATTAAAAAAACTATATCTTAAGATTCTTCCAGCTTCTTCAATGTTTAATTTGTTAGCCTTTGCGTATTCACGCACATCCACTTTGCGAGTTACAAGTTTAATATTTAGATCATTACAAATTTTTTCTACAAATTTCTCATCTTTATCAGAATCCTCACCTCTAAGTGAATGATTAAGATGAGCTGCTACTAAATTTAGATTCAAATGATTTTTAATAACTGAAAAAAAATGCAAAAGAAAAACTGAGTCCGAACCCCCACTTATTGCAAGAAGAATAGAATCATTTTTATGAATTAAATTGTGCTCCTTAACAAAATTCCAAACCTTTTGAATAATTCTATGTTGTAAAGTTATCATTTTTATTTGCTTACCATGTGGTCGTAACAAACTTTTGAAACCTGAGCTATTACTTCTTTAGCGTTAGCTGAATTTTCAAAGTCGCTCGTTAAGACTACAAGAACATACTTTTTACCATCGGGTAAAAAAATTATTCCACCATCATGCTCTATTTTTGAGATACTTCCCGTTTTATGTGCCACTATAACATCTGTCGGAAGATATTTAGGAATTCGATCCCTAATACTTTGAGCTGATAATATCTCAATCATTTTGTCACATGATGTTTCATCTAAAATACTTTTTGTTGCAATGAGTTTATAAATTTGAAGCAAATCGAAAGCAGTTGTTTTATTATTCAAGCCCAGTCGATATGCCTTTAAATCCTCAACACCACGAATGACCTTCATATTAAAAATTCCAAAATTTATCAAAGTATTAGTAACATTTTCAGGCTTTACAAGCTCAGTTAAGAGATTAGTTGCCAGATTACTGCTAACTGTAATCATATCATAAACTAAATTGTGAATTTTTACATAAGAGCCTAATTTTGAATATAACTTATCATCACTTTCCACGTGAACGTTAATTGTATAAACTAAACCATCGACAATGCTTCTAAATTCATTTTTTACAAGAATTGTATCATCTAAAGAAAATTTCTTTTCACTTACTTGTTTGAAAACTTCGAGCATTACTGCTGTCTTAAAGGTGCTAGCTGCATGAAATTCTAAGTTTTCATTATAAAAAAATTTATTTGACTCGTTGTTCAAATCACTAAAAGCTATAGCAACAGTTCCATTAAATGATTTTATGATCTTTGCTAACTTAGAATGCAGAAGAATTAATTTTTCAGATTCAATCATATTAAAAAACAAAAAAAGATGTAAAAGATGGGATATTGAAAAGAGCATCTTAACGATAAATTTTTACTTCATTATTTCCAGAACTTGAAACTCAATTACTCCAGCTGGGACAGTGACTTTAACCGTGTCACCAACCTTTTTTCCAAGTAATTGTCTACCAATTGGAGAATTAACAGATAATTTTCCATTCTCAAAATCGGCTTCTTCGGGCGAAACAAGGTGGTATGTAAGTTCTTTACCTGTTTTTAAATTTTTAACTTTAACTTTCGTTAATACACGAACTTCATCTGTTGAGATATTATTAGTGCCTATGATTTTTGCACGAGAAAGCATACTCTCGAGTTTTGAAATCTTTAATTCTAGCAATCCTTGTTCTTCTTTCGCTGCATCATATTCAGCATTTTCGGATAGATCTCCATGTGCCCTTGCATCAGCAATTTTTTGGGCTATCTCTTTTCTTCCTCGTACCTTTAAATCGTTTAGTTCTTTTTCTATTTCAAGATATCTTTCTCTTGTCATGTAAATAAAGTCACTCATTCTTTAATCCTCATTTGGTTATTATTTAGTTAAACACTCAGATGAGATTATTAATAAAAAAATTAGCCACTCCCCTTCGGAAATGGCTAATTTTGATACAAACTTAAGGATTTGAATTTACTTAAGCAAATATCCAAAATTTTTGATTCATCAATCTAACAATCAAAAATCAGTTCAAAATTCTTGATTACCTACTTTTTTAACAGTTACTTTTGAACCTACAACTCCTATAACTTCAATTTCACTATTTTTTGTGATAAATTCACCTTCTGCAATTACATCGTATCTATTTCCATCAATCAATGCTATACCAGCGGGTCTTAATGGCGTAATTGCTTTTCCTTTTTTACCTATTAAAAAATCTAATTCTGGATTCGAAATAAAACCTTTTGTTTGTTCTTCACTAATGGAAAGAATTAAACGATTCCACATGGTTGTTCGCGGTAGAAACTTCCATAAGATAGCAAGAACAAGGATTGATGAGAAGATTGAAAATGCCAGTTGAATAAGTGCCAGCGAAACATCATCACCAGTTATAATAGGTAATTCTCCAATCAATCCAAAAAATATAGAACCAATCATAAGAATAATACCAAGTATGCCAAGAAATCCAAAACCTGGAATGTAAAATATTTCAATAAGAAGTAAAGCTAGACCTAAAAGAAAAACAAGGATTTCCCAAATGTTTGCCAGTTCAAGAATGTAATTAGTTCCAAAAAATAAAGCCAGTGCAATCAATCCAACAGTGCCTGGAACTCCCCACCCGGGAGTTTTAATTTCAGTGAATAGTCCAAGTATCCCCAGCATAATTAACAAACTGCTTATGATTGGATTGCTTAAAAAACGAACTATATCCTCTGCCCAGTTTGTTTCTGTTCTGACGATGTTGGCATTTTCAAGTTCCAACTTCTCTAATAATTCATTGATATCATTAACGATAAAATCACAATATCCTACCTTTAATGCTTCTTCCGTTGTTATTGTCAAAAGTTTTGTAGAATCATCCAACTGTGGAAAATCTTTAATAACAATTTTTTCATCAACCATTGCTTCAGCAATATCAGGTCGGCGATTATTTTTCTCAGCAGTAGATCTCATTTCAGAGCGCATGTAAGATTGATATTTTTCCGGAGCTTTTTCACCTGTTTGCCCTACTACTGTTGAAGCTCCCATGGTTGAGCCCGGCGACATAGCTATTTTTTTTGCAGAAATAGTAATTAAAGCTCCAGCAGATATTGCTCTTTTATTTACAAACGCTACCGTTAAAATTCTTGATGTAATTATAGCATCACGAATTTGAGTTGCTGCATCTACTCTTCCACCGAATGTATTCAATTCTATAATTATTGCATCAGCATTTTTTTCATTTGCTTCTTCAATTACTCGAGCAACATAAGGAGCAAGTCCTAAATCAATATCACCTTCTATTCCAATGTGATAAACTGTTTTCTTAATCTGAGCATAAGAAAGATTAAAAAGTGTTAAGACAAGAATTAATGCAGTTCTTCTGTTCATAACTAACCTTTAATCACCCCGATTGGCTTTAATTTAGCAACCTTGGTAGAAATTCTAGCTTTATGTACTACTTCAACAACTTCAGTAACATTCTTATATGCTTCTGGTATCTCTTCTGTTATTCCAGATTTTGTCGTTGCTTGAATATAAATGCCTTTTTCTCTTAATTTTTGAACAGCTTCATTGGCACTCATCATTTTTTTTGCTTTGTTTCGAGATAAAGTTCTACCCGCACCGTGACATGTTGAACCAAAAGTCTCCTTCATAGCCAATTCTGTTCCAACCAGTACATATGAAAACGTGCCCATGCTTCCGGGAATAATCACTGGTTGACCAATATTACGATACGCTTCAGGCAGTGCGGGATTACCTTTGGGAAATGCTCTGGTTGCTCCTTTTCGGTGAACCAAAACTTTCATTTTTCTACCATGAACTTCATGCTCTTCAATTTTTGCAATATTATGACAAACATCATAAACAATTTTAATTTTATCTGTCTTGAAAAGTCGCTTGAAAACATTACGAACATTATAAGTAATAAGCTGACGATTATTAAATGCAAAATTTGCAGCTGCCGCCATCGCTTGAAGATATCTTTGTCCTTCTTTTGAGTCAATTGGAACACAGGCTAACTCGCGGTCGGGTACTTTTATTCCATAGTTTTTCATGGCTGCGTCCATTTCTTTCAAGTAATCTGTACATACTTGATGACCAAGTCCACGTGAACCTGTATGAATTAATACAACAACTTGATTTTTATGCAATCCGAAACTTTGCGCAGTATCTTCATCAAAAATTTCTTGAACAATTTGAACCTCAGCAAAATGATTCCCAGAACCTAAAGTACCAAGTTGATCTCTACCTCTTTCTTTTGCTTTATTCGAAAGCATATCAGGATTTGCATTGGGAATTCGTCCGTATTCCTCAATAAATTCTTTATCCTCTGTAAGAGCATACTTGTTTTGAATTGCCCAATCAATTCCGAGTTTCATAACATTATCTAATTCTTCGTAACTTAATTTTAAATCACCACCCCTCCCTGTACCAGAGGGTATTTCATGGAAAAGCTGTTTAACAAGTTCTTCTATTTTATCTTTTACATCATCAAATTCTAAATCAGTAGCTAGTAAACGAACTCCACAATTAATGTCATAACCAATTCCACCGGGCGAAACAACTCCATCTTTTAAATCAACGGCAGCAACACCTCCAATAGCAAAGCCATAACCTTGATGCGCATCGGGCATACCAAGGGAGTAACCTACTATACCAGGCAATGAAGCAGTATTTGCAATCTGTTCAATAGTTTTGTCATTTTTAATAGCTTCAAAAAGTATATCATCAGCGTAAATTACGCCATCAACTCGCATGAAAGGAAAGTTTGATTTAGGAATTCGATACTTAACATCTGAAATTTTTTCAACTATCATATGTCCACAAAGAATTTAATTGTAGTTTGATTTTCTTTTTCTTCAATTTCTAATTGGTGAAACGTTACTGCTTTAACATAAAGGCGTATTGGATTTTTCTCATAATTAATTGGATAAGCCAGGTATTTTGCTTTCAAACCATTATTACAAATTTCAAGGATCTCAAGTTTCAACGGAATTATTTTTTTAGAATCAATTAAAAACAAAATCTCATTTAAAAAATCCACAAGCAAACTTTCTTTATCATTACTCTGAATTTCAACAGTTCCATTATTAACTTCATAAATGTCATTTTCAATAAGTTCTCCAAAAATTAATAGGATTAAAGCTTTTATGCTTTCTTCTAATGCTGACTTGAAATCAAAACTTTCAACAAAAATTCCAATATCTGCTGTGTGATCTAAAAATTTGAAAACCATTTTTCGTTAGTGATTTTTTAAATTTATTCTTTTCAAAAATCCAAAAAATCTAGGTTAACTAATTCACCTATGATTTTTTCTCTTACTTAAAGTAAAGGATAATTTCTTTTATAAAAATTTTACAAATAGTATGTGGAAAAGTTCTTACCTTTCAAAAGTACTGAATTTACTAATTGTTTTGGATTAAGCAACCAAAATTTTCATCGAAAAGAAAAGAGTCGAGATTGCACCAGGTTTTCATAAACAGTTAAGTGAAGATATTAGTCTTTAAGAACGGCAGCTACGGCTGATTTTTCAAATTTAATTTTCACATTATCTGCAACTTGAACAACCACAGTTCTTTCATCAATAGATGAAATTGTTCCATATATTCCACTGGACATAATAACTTTGTCACCCTTTTTAAGATCACCTAACATTTTTTCGCGTTCTTTTGCTCTTTTTTGTTGTGGACGGATCATTAAAAAGTACATAATCATGAAAATAGCAGCAAACATTATCAGTGTGCTTATCATACTTGCTCCGGGATCTTGTCCAGGAGGTGGTGCAAATAATATAATCGAGTTAATCAATTGTTTCCTCCTTATTTATTGATAGTTTGTTTGAAATTTGAAGTACTTTTTCTTTTTTCCATTCAGTAAACTTGTTTTCGATGATCATTTGACGCGCTTC
>CAKZPH010000065.1 GCA_937138605.1 uncultured Ignavibacteriales bacterium | reverse complement strand
GTTTACAAGCTTCAAAAATCATTTCAGAATATTTTTTATCGTGACTGAAGTCACCTATTATAAATAGTTTTTTATTTGTATCAATTTGATCATATGCATCAATAAGAATATGTAATCCTTTTGTTTTATCAATTCTCCCGGCACAAAAAAGAAAGTACTCCGTTGATAACAAATTATATCGACTAAGGTCAATATTTTCAAAATTGTCTTCGATTGAAATTCCATTAGGGATAAAATAAATTTTTTTATTAATTTTTTTAATAAGTTGATTATACTGTCTAATAGAGACAGTAGTTAATATATCTGATGTCCAAAAAAAAATTTTTTCGAAAATTTTAAGAAATAGTTTTGCAATAAAATTCCATTTATCTCTTAAATAAGCACTCCCATGAGATGTTCCTATAATTTTGTACTTTGTCTTTAATATTAAATTAAATAAACCAAAGTCTGAATTATTAACATGAATAATATCATATTTACCTCTGATAACGGCATGCATAGAGGATAATAAAAAAAAGATTGGAGCCTTTAAATATTTTGATTTGAGTGTGGGTATATAAATAAAATGAAGATTTGAATTACATTCTAGTCTTTTAGGATTGTCGACTGTAGTGAGATAGAGATAAATATTTATTTTCTTATCAATTCGAGTAATTAAATTTTCTACTACTCTATCTGCTCCAAAATATGCAGGGAAAGATTTAATTCCCAAAATGGCAAGTTTCATTATTTATCTATTAAAATATTTATCGAGTTGTTTGTAATTTTTACTTTCTTGTCCCTGAAGTTGTTTTTTAAAGGTTTCATTTAAATAAAAGACTCTTTTATTTATTTGACTATCATCTTTAATATCATTATAATCAATATATTTTTCAAAATTGATTTTTAGATTTAAAGTAATTTTTAATTTATTTAGAAGAACCCAGTAAATTACTTTAAATTTGGGTATCTTATAATGTATTCTAGATCTAATTGATGTTTTTGCTGATGATACCATCCAGCAATTCTGTGGACAGATAGATACCATTTTTCTAATCTCTTTGGCTTTTTCACCATAGTATATTTCATCCCAACTTTGTTTATTCAAATTACCCATTAATAAATCATTTCTAACATTACAAGCGTAAACGTCTCCCCAGGGATCTATGAATACTGAATCAGTGCCTTGAGTACAAGCATGTAATCTATCTTGACCCAAAATTTTTTTTATTAAACCTAAATTAAGGTAAGCTCTAAACCAGTTCTTAGGTTTATTAGTTTTTAGCATCTCTATGATTAAATTTTCTACTTTTTTTGCTACTCTTTTTCTATCATATATATAGTTATCATTTTTATGAAATTGAAATGCATTATGCAAAGCTGAAGTAGCCATTTCGATATTTAAATTATTTGTATACTTGAATATTTCCACAATTTGATCAATATTCTCATCTTGAAATGTAGTGGCAAATCCTAAATCACATCCACCTGCATCTATAAGCTTTTGCATTCCTTCTTTCTTTATTTCATAACCATTTTTTTCTCCTCGTATTAAATCATTCGTATATCCAATCCCTTCTAAACTTATTCTTATTTTAATATTTGGATATTTTTTAACAATAGGTAAAATTTTATTAACATTTAAACCATTAGTGCTTATTTCTAAAGTCTTAGCTTTAGGATATAATGAATCACATATCTCCGCTAAATCCTCTCTTAATGTTGGTTCACCTCCCGTTAAATTAATGTAATCAAAACCATCTGGTAACTTTTTGAGTGTTTCTAAATCAATTTCATATTTTGGATTAGTAGGATATTTCCATATATAGCACATGGAACATTTAGAGTTGCACCTATAAGTCAAAATTATTGATAAATCCACCTTAAAATCCTTTTATTATTTTTTTGTTAAATTTGAATATAAATTGTGTATCTGATCATAATAAACGTCTTCTCTATTGAACAAATTAACGTAATCAAAAGCATTCTTACTTTTTCGCTTATAAATTTCCATATCCGAGAATGCAAATCTAATTTTATCGAATAATTCCTCAATATTATTAGGATTAAATAGATATCCACGCTCTTCATTACTACCAATTAATTCTCTTAAGCCGCCTAAATCACTAGCTATAACTGGTTTGCCCCTTGAAAAAGATTCCAAAACTGAATATGGGTAATTTTCAAACGATAAAGATGGTGCAATTGTATAAAATGAATTATCAATTAAATAACTTAATTCTTTTTTATCTTTAAATCCTAATAGCTCCAGATTATTTGGCAATATGAAGTCATTAATTTTGATATTACTATCTATAGAACCAGCAACCTTAAAATCAAGATCAGGAAACTTTTGCGCTAATTTTAATAGAATATCGAATCCTTTTATTTTAGAAACTCGTCCAAAGAATAATACATAACCTTTATTAGAAAAATTATATTTAATAAAATTTGACCAAATAAAATTGGGAATATGTTTTAATTTTTTTTTATCAAAACCGTGTTCTATTAACTTATTCATTAAAAACTGACTTGGACAAATAAAGCAGTCAATTAATTTATAGTAATTTACTATTTTGTTGAAATAAGCTTCTAAACTAATTACAAAACTAGCTCCAAGTGAGTTTTTCTTACATTTTTTAAATATAGGATTAAAAAACTTTCCACCTTTACAAGCTTCACAAATTTCGCCGGTCTTATCTATTAAAAAATGAGTATTTGGACATACGAGCTTATAATCGTGTAAAGTCCAAACTATAGGAATATAATGTTTTTTAATTTCAGGTATGATTGATGTTGTGATATGAGCATGAATATTATTTAGATGTACAAGATTAGGTTTATAATCTTTTATAATTTGCGAGATTTTAATCCTTGCCTGTTTATTGTAAATAGAACTGAGTAAAACTTTTTTTATATTTTCAAAATTTTTGTTTTGGTTCATTTCAACAAAATCAATGTAATCGACAAAATATTTTTCAAATTTCGTAGAAAAATTCTGAGGATGATTCATTGAAAAGAAAAAGACTTCATGGCCGTTTTTTTGCAATAATTCAGCTAAATTAAAAGAATAAATAGAATCTCCACCTCGTAAATAATAGTAAGTGTTAACTATCAGTATTTTCATTTAATTTTCTCTAATAATTTCAGTTTTCTAAAGTAAAATAAATCTATTATCTTGTTATTTTCTTGATGTTTAATAGTTTCATAAATTTCATACGAATTAAATTTATTACGCTTAGAAATAATTTTTTTCAATCCCTCAGTAAATGAATCTACCGTATCTCTACATAAAACTCCGTTTTTATCATTAATCAATTTTGAATTCTCTAAAGTTGCTGTTCCAATAACTGGAATCCCAGCCAATAAATACTCAATAGTCTTTGTTGGTGGCTGAACATCATATATTTCATTTATTGGTATATATGACACCCCTAAATTTGCCGCCTTAAAATATTCTCTTAATTTATCCGGGGGAACCCACTCCTGCAAAAAAACCTTTTCTTCTAATCCTAATTCTTTAATTTTTACCTCAAGCCTGTAATATTCTTCTCTCTTATCACATACTATGGTGTATTTTTCTATTGTGTCGCCACCATTCTCCTCTATATATTTCTTCAATCCTATAACAGTATTTTCTATATTCCTATTCAATAATGTCCCTACATATAACATTTTAATCTTATCAAACTTCCTATCAATAAACTCAATATCGTGTGGTATAATTGGAATTATAACTGATCTTTTTTTACTGATTTTTAGTTTCTCTCTTAATGAATCGCTAATTACAACTACCTCTCTAAAAAAAACACTCTCTATTTTAATTAGCAAATCTGCAAATTTCCTGATAACTTTATTCCTTAACACACTCCCACTTCTTATGTCTAATATTATTCTCTTCCGAGGGAAAATTATTGGAAGCAAGCTGCATCCATAAAAATAATAGACATATATCGTATTAAATTCTCTTGAATGTTTTATAGACTGATATATGAATCTTAAATTATTTAGAATTTTATTTCTATTTTTATGTTTTACGTCAATTATTCCACTGGTATTAAAATCATTTTCAATGATATTTTTCTTATTTTCATTATTGCAAAGAACAGTAATCTCATTCGATAATTTTTTAAAAATTACATAAAGATCGGTTAAATATCCTAATTGAGCTTTTGAAATAAATAATAGATTGTTTTTACTTTTAAATAAAAAAGGTAAGAATATCTTCTCCATTATCTTATTATTTTCTTGATGTTTAATAGTTTCATAAATTTCATACGAATTAAATTTATTACGCTTAGAAATAATTTTTTTCAA
>CAKZPH010000064.1 GCA_937138605.1 uncultured Ignavibacteriales bacterium | reverse complement strand
TCGTGAACTATCTCACATTCAAATTCATCATCCTGATTTTAGAAATGAAAAACTCGTAAATCAATTCATACCAAATATCAGATTGGTGAGAGAAAAAATAAGGTCAAATCAATTCGTCAAAAATTTTTCTGAGAGGACAATTTTAGAAGGGATGATTTCATCTCCTGTTTCAAGTAGTGCTATAAAGATTTTAGGTATTGAACCAAATGATGAAAAACAAATAACATCTATATACAACGGGATTGTTGAAGGGAGTTATTTCGAAGAAGATAAAGCTAATCAAATTGTAATCGGGGAAAAATTGGCTGATAAATTAAAGGTAAAACTAAATTCAAAAGTGGTTTTGTCTTTTCAATCACTTGATAATAATCTTACTTCTGGAGCCTTTAGAGTCGTAGGAATATTTAAATCAGAATCGCTAATGTTTGATGCATCAACGTGTTTTGTAAAAAGGGAAGACTTATTGCCATTACTGGGTGCTGGTGATGTAATACATGAAGTTGCAATACGTGTAACTGACATTAATTTAATAGACTCTGTTAGAAATCAACTTCGTCGTGAAATGAAGGATTGCGTTGTTGAGGATTGGGAAGAGTTGGCTCCCGAATTTGCGATGACTCGTGGAATTCTTTATCTGGAGTTAAATATATTTATGGGGATTATCTTGTTTGCCTTGCTATTTGGAATTTCAAATACGATGATGATGTCGGTATTTGAAAGAATCAGGGAATTCGGGGTTTTATTAGCAATTGGGATGAAACGTATAAAATTATTCTCGTTAATAATTCTAGAATCGATTATGCTTTTATTTACTGGAGGATTGATTGGTGCGTTTTTGGGTTGGATTACCATTGAATTACTTTCTAACAGAGGTATTGATCTATCCATTGTTGAGGCCGGTTTAACTACTTATGGAATGCCACCAATTCTTTATCCGCAATTGCCTTTTCATATGTTTGTAAGTTTATTTTTAATGATGTTTATAACTGCCATGCTAGCAGCGGTTTCGCCAGCAGTAAAGGCTGTACGACTTAAACCAGCAGAGGCAATTAGAAGTTTTTAGTGCTTGATTGTTCTTTGAATTTTTTGGAGATGGGAAGAGATATCGAAAATTGTTGTCATTCTAAATTCGTATCAGGTTTTTTTTATTAAAATAAAGGATTTATGTAAAGCATCTTATGAGTTTCGGAGTCCCTTACTACAGTCATCTCGAACTTGTTTGGAAATCTAACGATACTAAGACAAATGCAGTATAACATTTTTATAGAGATGCTGAAACAAGTTCAATGTGACAATTTCTTTCAACAAATATTACAGGAGAAAAAATGAGTTTAATTGAAGTCATTGAAGTTGATAAAATTTATGATGAATCGAAAGTTCCTGTTCATGCATTAAAGAGTATCAATCTTAAAATAGAGAAAGGTGAATTTACGGCGCTTGTTGGTCCAAGTGGTTCAGGTAAAACCACATTGCTTAATATGATTGGTGGACTTGATAAACCAACTAAAGGTAAAGTAATTATTAACGGTCGAGATATATCTAAATTCAAAACAGATGAGATGATTGAATTCCGATTGAGAAACATTGGCTTTGTTTTTCAATCATTTAATTTGATTCCAGTACTTACAGCAAAAGAAAATGTTGAGTTTATTATGCTTTTACAGGGTGTTCCGAAATTAGAACGAGAAAAAAGAGCAATTGAACTTTTAAAACGAGTTGGGCTTGAAGATAAGATCAATGCCAGGCCATTTGAACTTTCTGGAGGACAACAACAGAGAGTTGCAGTTGCAAGAGCACTAGCTTCTCATCCATCTTTTGTATTGGCAGATGAACCAACGGCAAACCTTGATTCACATGCAGCGGAAGAGTTGCTTGATATAATGAACGAGTTGAATCAAAATTTTGGGATCACTTTCATTTTTGCAACACACGACAATAAAGTAATTACACGTGTTCAAAGAATTATCACACTTGAAGATGGGAAAATTAAAACTGATAATACCAGTAAGTAAACTCTATCTTATTATTTTTGTTTTAACAAGAAGTATTTATTCGCAGGATTTTTCATTAGGAGGCTACACAAAATTTTTGTTGAATTATGGTGAGTTAAACAACGAAAGAAAGTTTAATTCCTTTTTTCATTCCAGACTTAATTGTAAATATTATTTAAGTGAAAGCATAAATCTAAATGCTGGCATACGAAATAGAATTGTTTTTGGTGAAAGTCCAGACATCGTTTTTGGTTATTCTGGCAGTGAGTTTATAAAAGATGACTTAGTGAAGTTGGATTATAAAATCTGGGAAAAGCCAAGATCAATAAATCACATTGAAGTTGATAGACTTTATGCTGTTTTTCAATACAATAAATTTGATTTAACGATTGGTAGACAGCGTATAGCCTGGGGAACAAGTTGGGTTTGGAATATCATTGATTTGTTTAATCCTCTTTCAATTCTTGAATTTGATTATGAAGAAAGACAAGCGGTTGATGCTGTAAGAATTCAATTTTATTCTTCACCATTATCTAAATTTGATTTCGCTTTACGACCTTCCAACAAAAGAGATAATACAACAGCATTACTTCAGTATTATACTAATTTAATGGAATATGATTTTTTTGTTCTCGGTGGGATTCATAAGAGTAGATTTGTCTTTGGCGGTGCATTTAGTGGAGATATTTATGATGCAGGTTTTCGTGGTGAGTTATTGTATTTAGAAAATCCATTAAAAATTAAATCCGAGCTTATGACGGATTTAATTAACGAAAAACAAAACCAAATTAGTTTTGTCCTTTCTATTGATTACACATTCAAAAATTCACTTTATCTTCATAGTGAAGTTTTATTTAACAATATTGGAAGAACGAAAAACATTCAACATTATTTGTACGATGCACTTAAAATTGGTTTGCTTTCTCCATCACGATGGAATTTATTTTACCAAATTGGATTTAATTTCACTCCTCTAACTCGCGGAGATTTTATTTCACTTCATAATCCAGTTGACGGATCGTTTTTAATAATGCCCTCACTACATATTTCACTTTTTACAAATCTAGATTTCTCTGCAATCCTGCTTTTTACTCAAGGAGAAAATTTTTCTGAATTCGGCCATAAGATTAAACTGCTCTTTACAAGATTAAAATATTCCTTTTAATTGTATGAACAAATTTCCCTTTATCACCAAAAATTTCATTTTTGTCTAATGGATTTTAACTAAAAGTATTATTTCAAAATTATAAACAAAACCTCAGGCATTAGGAACTTTTTTTATTTAATACAAAGTCGGAATTTAATAATCAATTGAATTGTTCTTTCGAGTTATTTGTATTTCTCTCATTTAATTTAATTGCGAATCACTTTTGGCTCAAAAAAAAATTAAATTCTGGAATTGTTTAGGATTACTTAATTGTTTATTAATTAAACTTTCTTGTTTAATGAAATTCCAATTTTTTGAAACGTAACAAAATCTAAAATAAATTTTACCTAAATGAAAGTTTAAGTATGCGAAAAATAAAGAAACCGAAAGTGATCATAATTGGTGGTGGATTTGGTGGGCTCTCAGTGGCAAAAAAGTTATCAAACAAAAATTGTGATGTTCTTTTAATCGATAAAACAAACCATCATTTGTTTCAACCATTGTTGTATCAAGTTGCTACTGCAGGACTTTCACCAGCTTATATTGCTTTTCCTTTAAGAAGTATTTTTCGTAAAACCAATAATGTCAGAGTAATTCTTGGTGAAGTAAAAAGAATTGATAAAAATGAAAAGAAAGTTTATTTGAATGGGGAAAATTATTCTTATGATTATCTGGTTGTGGCTGTTGGTGCTGGTCATAATTATTTCGGAAATGAAAATTGGGAGAAAAGTGCGCCAGGACTTAAAACGTTAGAAGATGCACTTACTATTCGAGAGAAAATTTTACTTGCTTTTGAGAAAGCCGAGCGTACTGAAGATGAAGTAAAGAGGCAGAAGTATTTAAATTTTTTAGTAGTTGGCGGTGGACCTACAGGGGTTGAAATGGCAGGTGCAATTGCTGAGATAGCTAAAAAAACATTGATGCAAGACTTCAAACGCATTAATCCATCGAAAGCGAATGTATTTTTAGTTGAAGCAATGGATAGAATTCTTCCCACATTTCACCCAAAATTATCACAAAGTGCTTTACGTGATTTAAAAAAACTAGGTGTGAAAGTTCTACTATCAACAAGAGTAAAAGAGATAAGAGATGAAAAAGTTATCACCGATAACTTTACAATAGATACAGCAACGGTAATCTGGGCTGCTGGAAATAAAGCAAAACCACTTATCAATCAATTAAATACTGAGACAGATAAAATGGGCCGAGCTATTGTCAGTCAATTTCTTCAATTGAAAGAAGATAAAAATATTTTTGTTATCGGTGATTGTGCATGTTTTATCGATGAAAAGGGAAGAACCCTACCAGGAGTTTCGCCCGTTGCAATTTCTCAAGGTAGGTACGTGGCAAAATTTATTTTAAATGAAATTAAAGGAAGAGTTACAAAACCTTATCGATATTTTGATAAAGGAAATCTGGCTACAATTGGAAGGTCAAAAGCAGTGGCTGATTTTGGATGGATCAGATTTTCTGGATTTTTTGCATGGCTGCTCTGGGTTTTTGTTCATATTTATTTTTTGATCGGATTTAAGAATAGATTTATAGTTTTACTTGAGTGGATCTTTGCGTACTTTACCTATCAAAAAAGTGCAAGACTTATTGTTTCGCAGAAGTTAGGGTGATTTAATTTTACGAGTTCGGATAATGTTTTATGGAATTGAATTTATATTTCATTAATATCATAGAATTTTATGTTTTCTAATAGAATTATCTGGTTCAGGTTTCTGTTCAGTAATCTTCAGGACTGATTTTGTTTTCAAAGTTTCGGATGTAATCAACTTCGATGAATTTTAATCACATTGAATTGATGATTCTTTAAGAATGATAAGCTATAATATTTAATTGAACGTCTTGTTTGAAGTGATTGAATTATAGATTGCATTCTAGCTATAGATGCGCTAAAAAAACTATGAAAGTTAATAAAATTCGATCCATCGAAATTGAATGACAATTTCTTGTTTTTGATTTCAAATGCGGGCTTTTAATAATTTCAGGCTATTAAAAATCACAATTAGAGAAGAGCCCATATCTGCAAAAATAGCACCCCACATTGTCGCAAGATTCAAGAATGCTAGAACGATGAAAATTGCTTTAATACCAATGGAAAGAATTATATTTTGTTTGATTACTTGAGTTGTCTTTCGGCTTAATCTAAATAATTTGGGAAGTTTTGAAGTTTCATCACCAATGAGAGTAATATCAGAATTTTCTATCGTGGCGTCGGTCCCAATTCTGCCCATGGCAATTCCAATTGAAGCAGCTTTTAATGCAGGTGCATCGTTTAGACCATCACCAATCATTGCCAAAATTTTGTGTTTTGACTTCAGGTCCTTCACAAGATTAAGTTTATCATCTGGTTTCAACTCACCATAGTATTCGTTAATTCCAACTTCGCTGGCGACTTTTTCCACTATGTTTTTAGTGTCGCCACTTAAAATGTAGAAAGATTTTACTCCTTCCGTTCTTAATTCTTGAATGGTCGATTTCATACTTTCTCTTAGGTTGTCAATTAAAGCTATAATGGCAATGGGTTTGTTTTCTTCACTGATAAGTATAACTGTGTAACCAGATTGTTCAAGTTGTTCAATAATTTGTTTTTGAAATTCGTTTAAGTTTGATAAGAAAATTCTCGGTTGACCGATAGAATATTTTTTCCCGTTATAAATTCCAGTGATAGAGCCATCGTTAACCTTGAAATCATCAACTTCATATAATTCAATGTTTTTGTTTTTTGCATAGTCAACTATTGCGTCGGCAATTGAGTGTTCGGAGCGGATTTCTAATGCATAAGCTATTTGAAGTAGTTGTTCTTCAGGGTATGAATTAAGAGAAATAATCTTTTTAACTTTTAGATTACCTTCAGTTAAAGTTCCAGTCTTATCAAATACAAATGCATCTACTTTGTGTAGATTCTCCATGAAAATTCCACCTTTAACAAGGGCGCCCAGCTTCGATGCTTTAGCAAGGCTACTTACAACTGCAACAGGGGTAGAGATAACCAGAGCACATGGACAGGATATAACAAGTAAAACTAACCCTTTGTAAATCGCATCATTCAAAGGTTGATTCATAATAAAATGTGAAACTAAAGTCATAATAAAAGCAATCAAAATCACTACAGGCGTGTAATAGCTTGCGAAAACATCAACAACCCGTTGTAAATTTGAGCGAGATTCAGTTGTAGCGTTTTTTAAAAGCGAAATTATTTTGGAAAATTGAGAATCCTTAAAAGTCGAAGTAGCTTCGATTAACAATGTGCCTTTTTGATTTATCGTACCGGCATAACAAGGATCACCTTTTACTTTAGCAATTAATTTAGACTCTCCAGTTATGGGCGATTGATTGACAAAAGAGCTACCATCCACAACGATTCCATCAATCGGAATTTTTTCTCCGGGTTTTACAAGTATTTTATCTCCTACTTGTATATCCTCTGTTAAAATTTCAACGTAGTCATTTCCTTTTTTAACAAATGAAGTTTGTGGGACAAGAGAAATTAAATTGTGAATTGCGCTCTTTGCTTTTTCAATAGAGAAACTCTCAAGTTTGAGTGATATGACATAAAGAAACATCACAATTGCAGCTTCAAGATAATAATCAATCAATAAAGCACCTGCAACCGCAATTGACATTAAAACATTAATATCAATAATAAATTTTTTAAGAGAGAGATAAGCTTTGTGAAAAACTTTTAATCCGCCAAAAATAATAGAAAGTAAAAAGAAAACAATACTTACATTTTCAGCGAAGTCTAAATTTTCAAAAAGCATTCCAGTAAAAGCAAGTAGCCCCGAAATGATAATGAAAACAACTTGAGAAATTTTCTTTCGTCGATTTTTGGTTTGTTGATGAATTTTGTTAGGGTATGTTTCAGGTGAGAATCCAAGAGATGTGAGAGCTTTAATTAGTTTTCCTTCGTTTGTATGGTGAATGATAGTTAGACGATGATTTATTAAATCAAAACTTAAGCTGTCAATTCCTTCTATCTTTTGCAATTCCTGACGTATGATTCGCTCTTCATTGGAACAATCCATTCCTTCAACATAAAAAGTAGAAGTTCTACGTGAACCTTCTTTGTGAATTTGGAGTCCTAACTTATTTATTGTTTTTTCAAAGTCTTTTTGAGTCGTTTCATCAGAAATTTTTAAAGTAAGTTTTGAATTTTCAAAATCGTATTCGGCTTTTTTGATTCCATTAATTTTCAAAATCTCTTTTTTAACTACATCGGCACAGCCAGGGCAGTCTATTCCAACAACGTGATAGGATTTTTCAATTTCGTGTTTATCAGTTTTCATTGTTCCGAATTATCACTTTTCTTTTTGAAAAGATGTTCAAAATCACTTTTGGACTTTTTTACCACATACTTTGCATGTAATTCTTTTAGTTTCTGAAATGAAATTCTATCCAGATCTTCATCGTCTTTTGTGCGTTTCTCATACATCTCGAAATTGTATTTATCTTCTCGAGTCATTTTGTTCTTGTAATATTTCAATTCTTCGATTAATCTCTTTTGTTCAGTAATTTGCATAAAGTTTTTCCATCAAATTTGTTATTAAATTTAAGAAAAATGCCTGTCAAAGTAAGTAATGTTAATGATGAATAATAATCAGAAGAAAGAGAAAGAAATCGTTAAAGTTTTTTCATTTGCTTCGTTTTTGAATGACCTTGGTTCCGATATTATTTATCCCATCTGGCCCATTTTTCTTACTCATTATCTTAAAGCTAATATGGCTATCCTTGGATTTATAGATGGACTTGGTGATGCAGTGGTTTCAGTTTCTCAAGCATTTTCCGGATATCTTTCTGATAAATATCAAAAAAGAAAAATATTTATTTGGATTGGTTACTTATTTGGAGCTATTTCACGAATTGGATATGCTTTATCTCTGACGTATCATCCTGTTATATTTTTTAGGATACTTGATAGGGCAGGAAAGATTCGAAGCGCACCAAGAGATGCAATGGTTGCAGATGTTTCATCGGATTTGACTCGTGGTAAAAACTTTGGAATTCTTAGAAGCATGGATAATCTTGGAGCGGTAACAGGTATTGTGCTTTGTATTGTTCTTTTTCCAATTATTGGTTATAAAAATCTATTTATTCTTGCGGCAATACCATCATTAATTGGTGCAAGTTTAATCTTTTTCAAGTTGAAGGAGGAAACAGTCAAAACAAAAGCATATAAAAGCTACTCTCTTAAATCATTTGACAAAAATCTTAAGATACTTTTTTTCGTAAGTATTCTTTTTTCTCTTGGAAATTTTAGTTATTCATTTTTATTAGTTTTTGCTTACGAATTTAAATTCCCGTTTTACTCCACTCCCGTTTTATATTTGATTTTTACAGCTATTGCTTCACTTCTTTCTTATTCATTTGGCAAGTTATCTGATATCAAAGGAAGAAAAAATATTTTGTTTGTGTCGCTATTATTTTGGATGAGTTCGCTTTTGATTTTATTAGTTAATCAAAATTTAGTAGCTGTTATATTAGCTTTTGTTCTTTATGGATTTCACAAAGCGGCATTCGAACCTGTGCATAAAGCTTTTGTATCTGAATTATCGCCTTCTGAAATGAGAGCAAGTGTCATCGGTGGATTTCAAATGATGATGGGGATTTTTGCTTTTCCTTCATCACTTATTGCTGGAATTTTGTGGGAGTCAATTAATATTTTTGCACCGTTTTATTTTTCGCTTTTTTTAACTTGTGTTGCAACTTTATTAATATTAAAAATAAAACAAGTAGAAGGTAAAAATGAAAAAGTTGAGTTCTCTTGATCAAAAAATTTTGAACCACAAAGTTGAAAAAGTTTTCGATTTAGTTTCGAATTATGAAACGTATAAAATTTGGTTTCCGGAAAGTATAAAATTGAATTTAGTTAAGTCAACGCCAAATAAGATTGGTTCTGTAATAGAAATTTGTACAGGTTTTGTAAAATTTTATTGTGAACTTATTCGTATTAATTCGAATAAAGAACTTGTAGTACATTATAGTGGCGCATATGAAGGAAGGGGAATTTGGTATTTTTTTGAGAGTTTAAATGGTACTAAACTTATTTATGAAATTGATCTGGAGATAAAAAATCCTTTTGTTTTTTTAGTTTCTCTTTTTCTGGATTTAAGTCACATTCACTCAAAAATGATGACGAATATTTTTTTTAGTCTAGAAAAGTATTTAAATGAGTTATACAATGTTAACGGGAATAGTGTCAGTAATAATTCCAACACACAACCAAAAATTTTCACTCTCACGGGCAATTGATTCAGTTATTAATCAAACTACGATGCAGTGGGAACTTTTGATTATTGATGATGGGAGTGATGACAGAACAGAGAAATTTATCAAAGATTGTTTTCTTTTGAATAAAAAAATACGATACTTTAGAAGAGAGTATAATGGAATTGTTGCAGCAAAGAATTTTGGACTTAAAAATGCAATTGGTTCTTATATCACTTTTCTGGATCCTGAAGATGAGTTTTTACCATCGCATCTTGAACTACGATTGAGATTTATGCAAACAAATACTCATGTAGATTTAATTCATGGCGGAGCAGTAATTCTTCAAAATGATAAGATTAAATCATGTTCTTATTCCGAGAAAGAGACTGACCAGACGAAAACATTTCTTAAAAAATTTATTGGTTCCACAATCTTTGGAAAACGAAAAGTATTTGAGTTTTTGAGCGGCTTTCGAAATGTAGATGACTATGATAAGGAATTTGTAGAAAAAGCATTTGATTATTTTAATATTCAACGTATAGATTTTCCCACTTATATTGTTCATAAATTTCGTAGTAATGGATAAACTTCCCAAGAGTGAAAAATTTTTTGATATATCCGACTACGCTCGGCCACTTTCTCATTGGATAGTACAAATTTCCCTTAATACCAAACTCACACCAATTTATTTTACAACTTTTGCTCTTATCTCAGGAATTCTTGCAGCTTTAATGATTTGTTTTGATGTTAATAAGTTTGTTGTTGTATTTCTTATTTTCCTTAAAAATTTGTTCGATGCAGTTGATGGCGAGCTTGCACGGGCAAGAAAAAAACCTTCACTGGTTGGAAGATATTACGACTCAGTTGTTGATTTTTTTACTAATACAATTCTTCTACTTTCGATTATGCTGAAATATGATAAATCATTTATCGTATTTTTACTTGCTCTTGTTCTGATGAGTTTACAATGTAGTGTTTATAATTTTTATTATGTCCTCAAAAGGCAATTGGCCAATGGAGATAAAACCAGTAGAATCGATGAAAAGAAACTGATTAATATTTATCCTTATGATAATCTTTACTGGTTAAAAGTTTTACATAAACTTTATGTTATAATTTACAGCTGGCAAGATGACCTTGTTAGTTTGATAGATAAAAAAGCACTCGAGTTAAGAAATGTGCCAAATTATTTCATGACGTTAACCTCTATTCTTGCACTGGGGATGCAATTGCTAATCTTTTCAATATTAATTTTACTCGATTTGGATTTTTATATACTTGAAATCTTTATTATACCTTATACGTTTATGGCACTTTTAATAATTTTGATTCGAAAGCTTTTTGTGAGATAATCTTTTAAGTAAATTATCTTTCAGGTTAAAGAAAAGGTTTGTCCAACTTCAAAAATTTTCACTTGGGTTTTGTATTTAGGAGCGGAGGTTTTTAACCATTTAGTGGGCTCATCAAAGGGTTCTCTTCCGTGAGGGAAACTGCGGGCGTGCATTGGTAGAAAATATTTTGCATCAATTTCGTCTGCCATTTGCAGGGCTTCTTC
>CAKZPH010000063.1 GCA_937138605.1 uncultured Ignavibacteriales bacterium | reverse complement strand
AAAAATTTAGAAAAGTATCGTCAAATTTCTATTCAATTGTCAGATCCTAGAAAACTTAACGATAGTATAGCAAAACAACTTGCAAAGGAAGGTAAAATTGTTGTTCTGGTTACGTGTAACATTCACTCAACAGAAATTGCGTCTGCACAAATGTCAATGGAGCTAGCTTACAAATTAATAACTAAAACTGCGCCCTCTAAAACCATGGAAGCGTTGGAAGATGTGATTTTTATACTCATGCCTTCGATTAACCCTGATGGTTTAGATATGATCGTTGATTGGTATTATAAATATCTTGGAACCGAATACGAAAATTCACCTATGCCCTGGCTTTACCACGTTTATGCCGGTCACGATAACAATCGTGATTGGTTTATGTTTAATCTTCCTGAAACTCGAAATGTCATTGAAATTGCCTATAGAAAGTGGATACCACAAATTTGGTTAGACCAACATCAAATGGGAAGTACTGGTGCCAGACTATTTCTTGTTCCATACAAAGACCCTCTAAATCCTAACGTTCATCCATACATTTGGCGATGGCAAAAAGTTATCGGCGGAATTACAGCACTTAACTTAGAAAAACAAGGTTATAGTGGAATTATTGATCAAGCTATTTTTGAGGCATGGTGGCAAGGTCCTGCTAGTGACTGTGGATTATGGCATAATCAAATTTCTTTACTCTCCGAGATGGCAAGCTGTAACATAGCCAGTCCTATTTATATCGACCCTTCAGAAATCAAAGTTACCGAGGAAATCACAACTTATGACATTCGCACAAATTACCCCAACCCATGGCGAGGTGGATGGTGGAGATTACGCGATATAGTCAATTATGAACTTGCATTAACTTACAGTTTAATTGAAATCGCATCACAATTTAAAGAAGAAATTTTATATGATTACTATCTCATGGGAAAAGATGCTATCGAAAAAGGTAAAAGAGGAAACCCATTTGCATATATTATTCCAAGAAATCAAAATGACCCTGTTACAGTCTCAAAGATGATTGAAGTACTTCAATTAGGGGGTGTGGAAGTTCACCTTGCTCAACATGAATTTGTTGCTAATAACCAAATCTTCCCAGCCGAAAGTTACATAACATTTCTTGCTCAACCTTATGGAAGGTATGTTAAAGATTTATTTGACATACAGATTTACCCTGACTTAAGAAAATCAAAAAAAGAACCACCTGTTAAACCTTACGACATTGCCGGCTGGACACTCCCCTTTATGATGGGTGTAAAATTTCATACAATTAATAAACCTTTTACGGTTGATTGTAAACTTTTAGATAATCCTGAATATCCAGAAGGCAAAGTCAAATCAAAAATGGGAAAGTTTTTTGTTGCTCAGGCCGGTCCAAACAACAATAACATTCTTATTAATCGACTTCAAAAGCAAAACATACCAGTTTATTGGTTAATTGAATCTCATAAATTAAATCATACAGAGTATAGAGAAGGATCCGTTATCTTACCAGTGAATGAAAGTTCACTTAAAGTAATTGACAAACTTGCCAAGGAGTTGCATCTGACAATTGATTGTGTTGACGAATTACCCAGAACAAAATTAAAGCAACTAAAGAAAGTTAGAGTAGGACTTTATAAACCATTTACTGCAAATATGGATGAAGGTTGGACAAGATTATTGCTTGAAAATCATGAGTTTGATTTTGTTTCCATGGAGAATAAAGACTTTAAGCAGAAAAATCTCAAACAAAAATTTGATGTAATTATAATTCCTGATATGCCATGTGATCTAATTAAATATGGATACTACACTGGTGAAAACGCACGGTTTAATCGGCAAAGACCACCAGAATATGATAGTGGCATTGGAAGAATTGGTGTTGAGAATTTAAAAACCTTTGTCGAAAAGGAAGGAGGTTTTTTAATTACAATCGGTGAGTCGTGCAATTTTGCAATTGAAGATTTAGGACTAAGAGTCACTAATGTCTTAAAGAATGTTAAAAGTGATGAATTTTTCTGCCCCGGGACTTTATTAAGAATTTTGGTGGACAATAAACATCCTGTAGGATATGGTTTTGAAGAAGAGGTAATTGGATTTCAGAATAAAAACATTGCTTTTGCTACATCGATTCCCGCAGGCCAGATTGATAGAAAAGTAATTGCCAGATTCCCAATAAGTGAAATTTTCAAGTCAGGTTACTTACTCGGCGAAGATTTTTTGTATAATCGTCCAATTGTTGTAGAATACAAGCTGAAAAAAGGCAACGTTATTTTACTTGGATTTAAGGTTCAAAACCGCCACCAAACTTTTGGAACTTTTAAGTTACTGATGAATGCGATTCATTATGCTGGATTGGAAAAATAATACAGCTTGTATTTAATGAAGTTAAAGTTTCGATAGCTCCTCCGAATTGTGTTAAATCACGAATTACTGATTTAATATAGTTTGATATAAAGTAAAGAATGAAAAAGTTAAAAAACTAAAAAAGAATTTTGAAATGAGATTTAGCTTGTTTTGTCATTAAAATTGAACCTTCTCAGAACAAAGTCACATCAAAACAATCAATTTTAAGATATAATCGTCTACCTTTCAAATACTTCGACAAAAGTTTTCAATTCATTAATTAAGTTCTGACTTATTTGTTCCCACTGAAAACGCCACATCCAATTGCCGGAAGGTTTTCCTGGAAAGTTCATTCTTGCTTCTGAACCTAAACGTAGTAAATCTTGCATTGGGATAATAACTATATCTGCAACGGATGAGTAAGCAAGTCTAATCATATCCCTTACGATGTCTTTGCCATCTGAACCCGAGTATATTAAAAAAAATTCTTTTTCATCAGTATCATTGTTTTGAATTGAATTCCACCAGCCCAAAGTTGTATCGTTATCATGTGAACCTGTATATACTACACAATTTCTTGTATAATTATGAGGAAGAAATTTTTTCTCGCCATTTGTACCAAAAGCGAATTGTAAAATTTTCATTCCAGGAAAATCAAATTTATCTCTCAATTTATAAACTTCTTCCACAAGCAAACCTAAATCCTCTGCAATTATTGGAAGCTTGCCAAAATATTTCTCAAGAGTGAAAAAAAACTTTTCACCTGGACCTAAAACCCATTCACCTTTTTCAGCTGTTGGTGCATCGCCATCAATCTTCCAGTAATTATAAAATCCTCTAAAATGATCAATTCGAATTATATCACTAACTTTCAAAAGGGATTTAATTCTTTCCCGCCACCAGTGATAATCATCTTTTTCCATTACATCCCATTTATAGTGGGGATTGCCCCACCTTTGTCCGGTTGGAGAGAAATAATCAGGTGGAACACCAGCTATATATAATGGTTTTCCATCATCAGTTACTTCGAATAGATTTCGATGAACCCATACATCGGAACTATCAAAAGCAACAAAAATCGGAAGGTCACCTATTATTTTGATGCCTTTAGAATTCGCATATGCTTTTAATTCGTTCCATTGTTCAAAAAATAGAAATTGTATGAAACGGTGAAATTCAATTTCTTTTTTCAAAATATCTTTATAATGATTTAATGCATTCTCCTTTCGACAAGCGATATCATTATTCCACTCATTCCAAGGTTTACCATCAAAGTAATCCTTTATTGCAACGAATAAGCAGTAATCATCTAACCAATACTTTTCTTCTTGACGAAATCTTAAAAATTTATTTTCAATTTCTTTTGATTTATTTTTCTTAAACTGGTCGAATACTTCGTTTAACACTTCAAATTTATATTCGATAACATCACCATATTCAACAAAATTTTCATCAAATAAGGGTACATCGTCCAGAATACTTTCTGATGCTATTCCATCCTCGACAATTTTTTCAAAACTTATAAGAAGCGGATTTCCAGCAAATGCACTCAAACATTGATAAGGTGAATCACCAAAGCTAGTTGGTCCTAACGGTAAAACTTGCCATAGTTTTTGCTTGGATTCTTCAAGAAAATCCACAAATTTGTAGGCGTTTTGACCTAGATCTCCAATTCCGAACCTGGATGGAAGAGAAGTTGGATGTAAAAGAACTCCTGCAGATCTCTCAAACATTTTTTCACCATATTTTTAGTATGCAATTTATAACTTGTTTAAGTTTGATAATAGATTAAACGAACAAATTTTTTCGAATAAATTTTATTTTACTCTAAAAAGAAAAACGAATTTTAGTTAATCCGTCCGTTTAAGGTTCCATTCTGAATAAATTTAAATTTACTTTGAAAATTTCAAAACAATTAGGCTTTTGTGATGCCTTTAATTTTTGATAAATTTAGTCAGTTAAAATTACTAATAATATGAGGAATCAATACGTTTATGAAATATTTAGAATCGGCGCAAAAGGCAGCGCGAGAAGCAGGAAAAATTCTTCTTTCAAATCTTGGCACAGTACAAAAAGTTTCTTTCAAATCTATTCAATCAAATCTTGTTACGGAAATAGATAAACAATCTGAAGAACAAATAATTAAAATATTAAATGACGATTTCCCAGATTTTGATATTCTGGCAGAAGAAAGTGGCTCGAGTTCAACTAAAAATTCGGAATTCATGTGGGTAATTGACCCGCTTGATGGCACAACTAATTATGCTCACGGACTTCCAATATTTACAATTTCCATTGGACTTGTAAAGGGAAATGAAGTTATAACAGGAGTTGTTTATGACCCTGTTCGTGACCATATGTTTTATGCTGAGAAGGGCAAAGGTGCTTTTCTTAATGGCAAAGCACTGAGTGTATCAAAAACGAAAGACACAAAAAAGTCCTTACTTGTTACTGGATTTCCATATAACGTAGAGGAAAATCCAGACTTTTGCTTTGAAAGATTTATTGTTATGACCAAAAATAGTCGAGCCGTAAGAAGACTCGGTTCGGCTGCCTTAGACTTTGCTTATGTTGCAAGTGGTATTTTCGATGGGTTCTGGGAAGTCAAATTAAATCCGTGGGATATAGCTGCTGGTATGTTATTAGTTAAAGAAGCCGGAGGAAAAGTTACAAACTTCAACGGTGATGATTGTGATATATTTAATCCTCAAATACTCTCGTCTAACGGCATCATACACGATAAGTTAATAGAACTTCTCAAATTAGCTGAACAAATACAAATTAACTTATGAATGAAATAATCGAATTTTTGTATGCATTAGATGTAAGTATCTTTCGTTTTGTAAATGGGACAATTGCAAATCCGCTTACTGATAAACTAATGCCTTTCATAACCGACGTTAAAAACTGGTATATCACTTACGTTCTGCTTTGGTTCATAATTTTATTTAAGGGTGGAAGATATAGAGTTGGACTTGCCATTGCCATGATAATTGTTCCCATAATATCAGACCAATTAAGTAGCTCTTTGATAAAAGATTTAGTAGCCCGAACACGTCCTTGTAAAGTTTTAGAAAATGTCCGTTTACTTGTCGGGTGTACAGATTCTTATTCCTTTCCATCCTCTCATGCAGTGAATAATTTTACTGCTGCAATATTTTTTGGTTATTTTTACAAAAACTTGAGATGGATTTTTATAGGTGTAGCAACGTTAATGGCACTATCGCGCGTATTTGTGGGAGTTCACTATCCTTCAGACATAATTGGTGGAGCTTTAATAGGGATTGTTTTAGGTTATGGGCTTGTCATAGTTTTCAATTCGATTTTCAAATTTGTTTATCATAAAATTCTGAAAAAGCCCCTCGTAAAAAATTTTTAAGTTAACACATAATAATGTCAAAATTTCAGGTGCAGGATTAAGTTAAATTTCAAACTACAAAACGATTATTTCAAAAAATTATTTATTATCAAGATCCACTGGTTCAATTAAAACAAAAACATCAGCAACTTCTTCTAACTCAGAGACTGATTCTTTAACCTTTTGTGCAATTGCACATGAATCTTTAGTAAGTTTATTTTGATTAACTTTTATTCTTACTTCAACATGATATTTATTTCCAAATTGATGACTACGCATGCCACTTAATTCATGAACACCCTCTATTTCTTTTACTTTATCTTCGATTCTATTAATCAATTCATCATTTGCAGCTTTGCCCATAAGATAATCAATATTTTCTTTCGTCACGTGATAACCGGCACGAAAGATGAAAAAGGCTATTAAAATTCCTGCAACGCCATCGAGGTATTTCAAATCAAATGTAGAAAACCATATCGCTATCAAAGCAATTAAAGACGAAAGAACGTCATTCAAACTATCAATTGAAAGAGCGCGAACAGCTGGACTGTTATACTTTTTACTTATCCTCCTGAAGTAATACGCCATAAAAGATTTCAATACAATTGTAATATTAAGAACTATCACAGGAAAAATAATCACGTTTTGAATTGTTGGTTCAATGATTCTAGAAATCGACTCACGAATCACTGTAATACCAGCCACACCTGCAAAAATGCCTAACATCATTGCCGCAAGTGGTTGAGCTGGATGATGACCGTATTGATGGTCAAAATCAGCGCTCTTATATGAAACTTTTACAGACAAATGTACAGCAACATTTGTTAGTATATCAGAAAGTGAATTTATTGCGTCTGAAATTACAGCAATACTATTTGAAAAAATGCCCGCTACTAGTTTTATTACGAAGAGAAATATATTTGAAATTAACGAAAGTCTCGATGCCCCTTCAACTTTTTGTTTCATAACTTTTTATGCAAAAAAAATAATTAAACTCATTAAATCAAAAACTTTTAGTACGAATCCAACAATTATGATTTCTCTTCCCATAGCTTAACAAGATTCACAATTACATCCACTGCTTTTTCCATATCTTGCACGGAAATCCACTCGTTTCTTGAATGAAACGCATGACCACCAGCAAAAATATTTGGACATGGAAGTCCCATGTATGAAAGTCTTGAACCATCAGTACCACCACGAATAATGCTTAATTTCGGTCTTATTCCTGCACGCTCAACAGCTTCAAGTGCATACTGAACAACATGGGGATACTTATCTAAAACATATCTCATATTTCTATATGATTCTTGAACTTCAAACTTAAACGAAGCCTTTGGATATTTACTCACAACCTCCTCAGCTAACTTTTTCAGAAATTCCTCCTTTTCTTTTAATCCCGCTTCCTCAAAGTCACGAATTAATATTTTTATGGTTGTCGAATCTACTCCGCCATTTATTACATAAGGATGGACATAACCTTCTCTACCTTCAGTAGTTTCAGGTGATAATTTATTTTTAGGCAATTGCTCTATAAAATCGCTGGCAATTTTAATGGCGTTTACTAATTTATCTTTTGCATAACCTGGATGACAATTAAAACCTTGAATTGTGAGTATTACAGTATCAGCACAGAAAGTTTCATTTTCTATTTCTCCTAAGGTTTCGCCATCAACTGTATAAGCAAACTTTGCTCCAAATCTATCTAAACGAATCTTCTCCGTTCCTCTTCCTACTTCTTCATCGGGAGTAAAACATATTTTGATAGGTCCATGTTTAATTTCTGGATTTTCAATTATTAATCTCATTGCATCTATTATTTCAGCAATTCCAGCCTTGTCATCTGCACCAAGTAGGGTTGTTCCATCAGCGGTTATAATATCATGTCCAATTTTATTTTTCAAATCAGGATGTTCTTCTGGATCAATAACTTGAGATAAATCAGCAGGAAGAACTATTTTACCACCAGAATAATTTTTATGAATAATTGGATTTACATTTGCACCGCTAACCTCAGGCGAAGTATCCATGTGAGCTAAAAAACCAACAGGCGGAACGTCTTTTTCTGTATTTGACGCCAATTCAGCGTAAACATATCCATATTCATCCATTTCAACATTTTGCATTCCAATTTCTTTTAATTCTTCTACTAATATTTTACCCAGTTCTTTCTGTTTTTCGGTGGATGGAAAAGTAGTAGACTCTTCTGAAGATTGTGTGTCTATTTTTACATAACGCAGAAATCTTTCAAGAACTGTATATTGTCCAGCCATAATTATCCTCCATTAAGTTAGTAATGTGATGCAAGTTAGAAATTGAATTTTTTTATTCAAAAAATTCTTTCAATTAATAAAGTGCTTTTAAATCGATTGGATAAATTAGTTTAATCTTGAAAATTAGAATCTTTAACTTCTCTATTTTTTGATTCCAGGTTTGAAAGTGTGCTTAAAAGCTCAAGTCTGCGAAGATAATCTACGAGTTTCTTTAATAATTGAAATATTATTGATAAAAGCAGAAGGCTAAGAACTAATCTCTGTAAAAAAATAAAAATTTTAGATTGAACAATTGGATTGAAAAACAAGTTGAAACTATTAAACAATATCACAACTCCACCAAGTAAATATAAACTCAATCCAATCATTAAATAGCTAATCTTTTTCCCTTCATTCATCATTTCAATTAAAAAAAAAGTAGCAAGTGAAAAAACAAAAACATAAGTCATAAAACTTATAGACTGAGAAAAAATAATGCTACTTCGATTTTCAATTGATAATACATATAAGTAGATTCCAGTAAAAAATATAACAATCGAAACGAGAGTAAAGTATTTGTGATTTGTGTTGAAAAAATGATTAAACATTGCAAGTGAAACCGATATTACAACTAAACTCAAAATAGATTTATCGTCAACTTGTATAATCCCAAATTTTGAAAAAGTCCATATTACGCTCGTAATAATTAAAGCAAAACCAATTTTGAATTGTAAATTTCTCATATTCACCAGATACTTTATTTTGCTTTTGGTGGAATTATAAATTTCAAGGCAATATAAATGAATATTGCAAGTCCCATCGATGAAATCAAAAACAAGATCCAAAGAATTCTAATAATGTAAGGTGGAATATTCAAAAACTCAGCGATACCTCCACAAATTCCCCAAATTACTTTATTCTCAGAAAGAGTTAATCTTTTCATATTAGATTCAGAGATTCTTTCTGTCTCATGTTTCTTCCAATTATTAATAACCATCACAATAGCCAAAATTATCATCGTAAATGGATTAATTCGATCTAAAAAAAACTTAACAAGATGCTCAACTGAAAAAACATTCCATAAAAGCAACAAAGATGTGATAAGAATTATTACGCTAATAATTAAAAGTGATGTTAAATTTTTGATTTTGAATAGTTCTTCATTTTCTGATGTTTCGTTATATGAAATCAAAACTCCTAATGCCGAATAGATCAAAATTACCGCATTACTAAAAACAAAGAATAGTCCCAAAACTATTAATCTTAATAGGTTAACACTTATGGAAGTAAATCTTGAAAACGCAGAACAGACTCCTAAAATTAATTTATCATCACCTATTATTTCGAGTCTTTTTTCTTTGATTTTTTCTGTTTTGTTGTTATCCATATATTTAAATCAAAAACTAATAATCAAATTTACAAAAGTTCAATTAACACAAACTATTATTTTTTTTATGAACTAATTTAGGAATTCACTTATGAAGAGGAACATTTATTTGATGAAAATAATTTTAATGCTTTTTATTTTTTTAGAGTTTGTTAACTCACAGCAAATAGACTTAAATAATCTTCATGGAATAAAAGCACGCTCTATAGGTCCAGCTGGAATGAGTGGGAGAGTGACAGCTATAGATGTTGTTCAAAAAAATCCTGCCATAATTTTCGTTGGAACTGCTTCAGGAGGTTTGTGGAAAACAACAAGTGGAGGAATATCATGGACACCTGTCTTTGACACACTACCTGTTTCTTCAATTGGCGCAGTAAGAATTGATCAAAACATCCCTGACATAATTTGGGTTGGAACTGGTGAAGGTAATCCTCGAAACTCTCAAAACAGCGGCAACGGAGTCTACAAATCAATTGATGGCGGTAAAACATGGTTTCATATGGGACTTGATGGAACAAGGAATATTCACAGAATAATCATAGATCCTAGAAATTCTGACGTCGTTTACGTCGGAGCACAGGGATCAGCATGGGGCGATTCAAAAGAACGTGGTGTTTTCAAAACGACCGATGGTGGAAAAACCTGGAAAAAAATTCTATATGTTGATGAACGCACTGGAGTAGCAGATCTTGTTATGGATCCCACTAACCCTAATAAATTAATTTGTGCATTGTGGGAATTTCGTCGTGAGCCATGGTTCTTCAAATCCGGTGGAAAAGGTAGCGGTATATACATAACCTTCGACGGTGGAAACACATGGATTAAACGAACCGAAAAAGATGGACTTCCCCATGGTGAATTAGGAAGAATTGGTATTGCAATTGCAAAAAGCAAACCCGAAATTATCTATGCCCTAATTGAAGCAAAAACAAATGCTCTTTATAAATCAACTGATGGTGGATTCAAGTGGTTTAAAGTATCTGACCGAAATATTGGAGATAGACCTTTCTATTACGCAGAAATTTATGTCGACCCCAAAAATGAAAATAGATTATATAATTTATTTACATCCTTAACGGTAAGCGAAGATGGTGGAAAAACTTTTGAAACATTGATCTCAAAAATACACCCAGATCATCATGCCTTTTATATTCATCCTGATAACCCAGATTTTATTATAAATGGCAATGATGGTGGGCTTGCTATTTCATATGATCGCGGTAAAACCTGGCGATTCATTGAAAATCTACCTGTTGCACAATTTTATCATATAAACGTTGATAAAGATTTTCCATACAATGTTTATGGGGGATTACAAGACAATGGATCTTGGCGCGGACCAAGCAAAGTTTTTAATTATTTTGGAATAGCAAACTCCGATTGGCAAGAAATTGGTTTTGGAGATGGTTTTGATGTTGTTCCTGACCCCGATAATAGTAGATTTGGTTATGCAATGTCGCAAGGAGGAAATTTATTTAGATATGATGCTCTCACTGGTACACAAAAATCTATAAGGCCAATTCATCCACAAGGTATACGTTTAAGATTTAATTGGAACGCTGCACTTGCCATAGACCCAATTGATAATAATACTATTTACTACGGTAGCCAATTTTTACATAAAAGCACGAATAAAGGTGATTCATGGGAAATTATTTCACCTGATCTAACCACCAATGACACAACAAAACAAAAGCAACTTGAAAGCGGGGGACTTACTCCCGATGTAACCACAGCAGAAAATTACACAACAATTACTGCCATCGCCCCAAGTCCAATTAAATCTCAGGTAATTTGGGTGGGAACCGATGATGGTAACATACAACTTACCACAAACGGTGGCAAAACATGGAATAACTTGATATCAAATATTAAAGGAGTTCCAGCTGGCACCTGGATTCCACAGATTCATGCGTCAACTTATAATGAAGCGGAAGCATTCGTCGTTTTTGATAATCATAGACGGGATGATTGGACACCATATGTCTTCCATACAACTGATTTTGGCAAAACTTGGCGTAGAATTGTTGATGATAAAAAAGTTTGGGGGTTCTGTCATTCAATCGTGCAAGATTTTATTGAATCTAATTTACTATTTCTTGGAACTGAATTTGGCTTGTATGTAAGCTTTGACAAAGGTAACTCATGGATAAAATGGAAGAACGATTTTCCAACCGTACCTACAACTGATTTAATCATACATCCTCAGGAAAGTGATCTAGTTATTGGTACATTCGGAAGATCAATTTATATCATAGACGATATAACACCTTTAAGATATATCGCTAAAGAAGGAAATAAACTCTTCAATAAAAAGCTGCAACTCTTTCCTATCCCAGACGCTTACCTAATGAAGTATTCTACTCCAAAAGGAATGAGATTTCCTGGACATGCTGAGTTTTACGGTGAAAATGAACCGTACGGTGCAAATATAACTTTCCAAATAAAAATAGAAAGCGATACTAGTACTACACATACTGATTCCGAGAACTCCGAATTGAAAACAGAAAAAGTAAAAATAGAAATATTTGATTCAAACGGTGAAAAAATAAGAACACTTAATGTTAATGCAAAAAGTGGAATAAACAGAATATACTGGCGACTTGACAGAAAAGGAGTTGAATATCCCCGATGGGAAGATTCAAGACGAGCAGAAGATGAACCATCTGGCCCTGAAGTACTACCGGGAAAATATCTAATTAAAATCAAGTATAAGGATTTTTCTGATTCTCAATATGTTAATGTACAATTTGATCCAAGAATCAAATTTAATTTAACCGATTTATTAGAGCGTGAGAAAGAGATAAATCGGATTCACAATCTCTTTAGCATAGCCACAGAATCAATAAGAAAGCTAAAAAAGATTGATAAGAATTTTGACTTAGTAATCAAAAAACTAGAAGATTTAACTGACAATTCAGCTAAAAAACTAATCAATAGGATTAATCAAAATAAAGATTCTGTAAAAAGTCTGGCTGAACAGTTTTTCTTTATTAATCCAAAAGGAATAAAGTCAGATCCTTCCAAGGTTATGTCTAAATTAAATTCTGCCAGAAATTACCTTCTCTCATCATATGATAAACCAAATCAAATGTATTATCTCGCACTGGAAGATGCCAAAAAAACTCTTCAAATAGCTGTAGAAAACATTAACAGATATATTACAACAACTTTGGTAGAAATTAGCAGAGAAATTCAATCGACGAACTTAAACCTCATGGACCCATTTGAACCTATAAAGATCAAAGCCGATGACTAATTATTGATGTGAATCTGCAATGCTACAAGAAATCGAAAATCTATTCGGTAAAGCTGAGAAAAAACTAGAACTCGAAAAAATTTTATATGATGTTTTTGGTTATAATCAATTTCGTCCTCCACAAAAAGAAATTATTGAGTCAATTTTAGATGATCATGATGTATTAGCAATTTTACCCACAGGAGCAGGTAAATCAGTCTGTTATCAATTACCATCTCTAATTTTTGATGGCTTGACAATAGTAATTTCTCCACTTATCTCATTAATGCAAGATCAAGTTGAGCAGATTAAGTCAAAAATTCCTTCCGCATATCTAAATAGTTTTCAATCCTATGAGGAACAGCGTAAAATCAATGCCCTAATTATAGATAAAAAGATTAAACTACTATACGTCTCACCAGAGAAATTTAATACAACTACATTTCAACAATTAATTTCAAAAGTTAAAGTATCTCATTTAGCTGTTGATGAAGCCCACTGCATAAGCCATTGGGGACATGATTTTCGACCAAGTTATCTTAAAATAGCTGAAATCTTTAATGAGATTCCACGTTGCCCTGTCTCAGCATTTACTGCAACAGCCACTCCAGAAGTACGATTTGATATTATAAAATTACTGGAACTACAAACACCAAAAATTTTCGTGAAAGGTTTCTATCGTCCTAATATTCAATTGGAAGTAATACGAAGTAAAAATAGAATAGATAAACTCATTGATGTTCTGAGCAATACGAAAGGTTCAAAGATAATTTATTGCCAAACAAGAAAAGAGACAGAAGAATTAAACGATAAACTTGTTTCGAAAAATTTTCCCTCTCTTCCTTATCATGCAGGAATGACAAATGAAGAAAGAACATACACTCAAGAATTTTTCCTTAATAATAAATCAGAAATAATTGTTGCCACAAATGCATTTGGAATGGGAATCAACAAACCCGATATACGCTCTGTAATTCACTTCGGAATGCCTGATTCAATCGAGAGTTTTTATCAGGAATTTGGTAGAGCTGGAAGAGACGGACTTAAGTCTTTCTCTTTCTTAATTCATTCAAATCGAGATAGAAAAATACATGAGTTCTTCCTTCACAATTCATTTCCATCTAGAAAAACTATTCATGAATTTTATTCAAGGCTTAATGACATTTTAAAATTAAAAATTGGCGAAACTAGTAAAAAAGTTTTTCCATATGATATCAAGATATTAAGAGAAATTGTTGGTAAAAATTTCCCTGATCAACTGATACAGTCAATTATAAAAACATTTGAACAAAATGGCATTATCCGATTTATATCAGAAAACGATTTCGTGTTAATTAAAATACTTTTTCAGCCAGAAAAACTCCGCGACCTGGAAGAACAAATTCCAACCAATAGTTATTTATTACTGGAATTTCTATTCAGAAAGTTTGGTTCAAAAATTTTTCGTGAAAAAATTAAAATAAATCTATCTACTTTTTTCGAAGAAATTTACTTACTCCGAACGCAAATTGAAACTACTTTAAATGAACTTGATCAAGCCGGGCTCATTGATTATAAAATGCAATCATTTGAAGATGGATTTTATTTTGCTCAACCGCGAATGCATCCTGAAAAATTGCCGATAAATTTTGAGGATATTGAAGAACACCTAAGAAAAGGCATTATAAAATTAAATGAAATGGAAAAATATTCATTGACAGACGAATGTCGCTGGAAATTTATATTGAAGTACTTTGGCGAGGAAGTTGAAGAAGATTTTAAGTGCTACTTATGTGATAATTGTCGAACAAATATAAAAATGACTGAGTTTTCTCAATACGATATCGAAAGAGAAATACTAAAGACAATAAAAGAAGTAAATGGTCAATATGGCACCAACGTTATAACAGATATACTACGTGGAGCTCGTTCAAAAAAGATTATGGAAAATAAACTTTTTAATGTTTCTACTTACGGATATTTGAGTGGATTCTCTAAGGAGAAGATTCGTGAAAAGATTAATAAACTCATCGCTTATGATAAGATTCATAAGTCCCCATCACTTTACCCTGTGCTATCATTAACTAAAAAAGGTGAAGCAGAACTATCAGGACTAAATATAACAGAATTTAAACCAGAAATAAGCAGAACTGAACTTAAACCAGCAATCGATTTGAGAAAAAATTTAAATTTATTTGATCGACTAAGAGAAAGAAGAAAATCACTTGCTAGAAAGTTTAATCAACCCGAAAATTTTATTTGTCCTGACGAAATTTTAAGAGAAATTTCCTTGCAGGTTCCTAAAACGAGAGAAGAACTAAATTTGATTAAAGGAATGACATCACGAATTGTACTGAAGTGTGGTGATGACTTTCTAGAAGAGATATCAAACTTTTTAGCAGAATCGAAGAAAGAAAATGAAAAAGAAAAATTCATTCCAAAAAACATTCTAATAACTCTGAATATGATTCGTGAAGGTCACTCTTTAATAGAAATAAGCGAAAAACGAAACCTTCTTGAAGCTACCATTGCTGAACATATTATTACTCTTCTGGAAAATTCTATTGATATCGATATCCACAAACTAATCCCACCATCTCACATTTCATTAATAGAAAATGTCGTAAAAGAAAATAGTAACATTTCTTTACTTAATTTGAAGTCAAAGTTGCCTGAAGAAATTTCTTATTCTGAAATTAGAATTTTCCTTACCTGGTATCAAAAACGAAGGCTAAACCAGAATTAAGGCAATCGATTCTATCCTTTACTTTTAATCCATATGATAAAGCAAAATTCTTTTTATCTTTGATAAAAGTTGATACCAATATGAAGTCGTTTTTAGCTTTCATTTCTATTGCAATTTTCATATTAATAACAGGATGTTCCAAAATGACAGACGAAATTTCCTTTAATGATGTTAGAATTTATG
>CAKZPH010000062.1 GCA_937138605.1 uncultured Ignavibacteriales bacterium | reverse complement strand
AACTTCACCAGTTAAATCCAGAAGATCATCTTGTAACTGAAAAGCTATACCAAGATAAAGTCCAAATTTACCAAGTTCTTTTATGACTTTTCTTTCTGCTAGAGTTAATAATGCTCCAATTCGACATATCGACTCAATTAATGCTCCGGTTTTCTTTGATATCATTTCGAAATAATCATTGATTGTAACATTTTTTCTCAACTCAAATTCTTTATCAAGAGCCTGACCCTCACAGACAATCGTTAAAGCTCTTGTAAATTCCTCAATAACCTGAGGTTTGTTTACCTGTAAGTTTTTCATTAAAAATTCATAAGCTATAGAAAGTAGAACATCACCTGATAGAATTGCAGTACTTAAATCATATTTTACGTGAAGAGTAGGTTTATTATGACGTTTAACGGAATTATCCATGATATCATCATGTATCAGGGTGAAGTTATGTAGTAATTCAATTGCAATAGCTTGTTGAAGAAAATTTTTAGGTGGTTTTTTTGATAGTGACTCAACAACTAAAAGTAATAAGATACCCCTTAACCGTTTACCACCACCCTTTAAAAAATAAATAATTGGTTCATAAAGCGATTTAGGTCGGCGTGATTCTAATTCTTGAAAGATAGTTTCATTTATAATGCTTCTATATCTTTCAAGCTTTTTTTCAAATTTTTTTGAAATCATCTAAATCACATTTGGTTTGACTATTGTTTTTTTATAATACCAATTCCTGGTCTGTTGTTTAATGTAACTTTTCCATCAATGATCTTAACGCCATCAAATAAATCATTGCTAATCAATTCTGCTCCATCAAGGTCGGCCCAATCAACTAGTGGTGAAAGGTGAGCAGCAGCTGAAATCGCACAGGAAGTTTCCGTCATACAACCAATCATTACTTTCATATCAAAAGCACGAGCAAGTATTATACTCTTATAAGCCTCTCGCATACCAGTACATTTCATTAATTTAATATTTACTCCGTGATAAACACCGTGTGCCTTTCGAATATCTTTTAATCTTTGAACTGCTTCATCGCCAATTATTGGAAGTGGACTTCTTTCTTTAAGCCATGCATGTTCATCAATCCATTCTTTTGGCATGGGTTGTTCAATTAACTCAACATTTTTTGTCGCCAGCCATTCAATCATTCTTAAAGCATATTCTTTATCTTTCCATCCTTGGTTAACGTCACATCTGAGCGGTTTATCAGTTACCGAGCGGATTGTTTCAATCATTTCTTTATCATTATCAAGCCCCAGTTTAACTTTTAAGATTTTAAATTTCTCAGCTTCCTTTACCTTTTGACGTACTACATCAGGTTTATCTATTCCAATTGTGAAGGACGTATAGGGAGTCTTTTCGGGAGCTAATCCGTAAAGTTTATACCAAGGTTGACCGATCAGTTTACCTATCAAATCATGTAAAGCGATATCAACGGAAGCTTTAGCAGCAGGATTACCAGGTGCAATCGAATCAATATAGGCAAGAATCTCTTCAGTCTTAAATGGATCATCAAATTGAGATAAATCAACTTTTGAAAGAAAATCAGCAGCTGTTTGATGCGATTCCCCTAAGTATGGAGGCATTGATGCTTCGCCATAACCTACGACCCCTTCATATTCAATTTCTGTCATCATTACTGGAGTCGTTCTTCTAGAGGCAGTTGCAACTGTAAAAACATGTTTTAATTCGAGAGTATATGGATAGAATCTTAATTTCATCTTAGATGTACTCCGAGTAATTGATTTTGAATTTATATACGATACAGGATTAATAAATGTAGAACCAAAAACAGTGAATCCCGCAATCTTTAAAAACTCTCTTCGCTTCATTTTGTTTATTTTACTTATTGTTGATAAAATTTATTGTTGGTCAGTTTGAGATTTTCAACAACTTCTGGCTGGCCAAAAATTCTCTTGACTTTTACAATTCTTGAAAACAGCTCGTTGTTAAATTCTGGATTGTTTACATCAAACGTATCAATTTTTACATATCCTGAACTATGTAAAAGCAATTTATTACCAATGTAGATTCCAACATGAGTAATTTTTTCGGGACCGAGTTCGTCAGCTTTTTTACCAAAAAAAATTAAATCACCTTTTTTTAATTGACTTAAATCATCATCCAGTGGTACTTCAACACCAACTTTTGATTGTTGATCAGCGTCTCTCGGTAAGATTAAACCATTTATCAAAAAGATTGTACGCATAAAACCTGAGCAATCAATCCCTTTAATTGATGTGCCACCCCACAGATATGGAAAACCCATAAATTTCTTTGCGGACTCAATCACACTTTCTGGATTATAAGTTAAATCTTCTAACCACTTGCTGAATTTTTTTGCTTGTTTTTTCTTAACGTAACCAGTATTCCCATTCGGAAGTTTAATTTTATAAAAATTTCTTTCCTCTTTTTCTAGAATCATCAAATTAGTTGCAACAACATCACTTATCGTTTCTTTCTGGGTTTTATCTGCATATATCAATCCATATAAATCAGTAAAAATTATTTTTTCTTTAGAATTCCATTCTCTTAGTTCTTCTTTGGTAAATCGATAAATTCCTTCGGAGTCAACCCAACCCAAATATTCATCAGGTGTTTGAACAAGATACCAGCTGCCTTGTTTTTTTAATACTTTTAACGGTGTGCCCATCGTTGACTGAGTTGATAATTCCGCAGAATGTTCTGGTTTTGAACGAATATTACAAACACTGAGTTTTACTAATGCATATGTTTTATTACCCAATTCTTCTTCCGGTAACACAATAATTTTATCCTCAATATCTATTGTTAAATTGAATTTTATTGATTCCAAAAGTTTTTCCTTAAATTTCGAATCAGAAACTTCTCCTGTTAGAATAACTTTACCATCAATTAATTCTGCGTTTACATTGAAAATGGCTAGCCTTTTATCTGGCGCTTCTGCTTCTCGAAATTGAGAGACTAATTCTTTAAGATTTTGCGACATTATTACTTGTCCTGTTAGTAAAATGATAGCTATAACTTTTTGAATATTTATCATACGAATAAGATAAATAAATGAACTTTGAATTTCAATTAATGGAAATGAAAGGAAAAATGAATTTTTACAAAAAAATTAATTGCAATCATTGCTTTTAAAATTCTTACCGAAGAGATTCGCCTTACTTTACTTAACATCAATTAAATAGAATTACACTTGTGATAGTTTGAACTTAATATAAATAAAGTTGACATTCTAAAGTGAATCGAAGCAATTATTAAAATTGATTTCTCAAAATAATCAGGCATATTTAACTAAAATGTTATAAATTTGACGAAAATTATTAATTGTAAATGTTCAATAAATATGGAGAGCAATAATGAGTCAAGATAATTCATCAAGAGAGCAATGGGGAAGTAGAATTGGATTAATTCTTGCAGTTGCTGGAAATGCCATTGGTTTAGGTAATTTTTTGAGATTTCCTGTTCAAGCTGCACAGAATGGTGGTGGTGCTTTTATGATTCCATATTTTGTTGCTTTTCTATTATTGGGAATTCCGCTAATGTGGATTGAGTGGGGAATAGGAAGATACGGTGGTAAATTTAAGCACGGAAGTGCGCCAGGAATGTTTGATGTTCTTTGGAATCATAAACTTTCTAAATATCTCGGTGCAACGGGTTTATTCATCTCTTTGACTATAATGATATATTATACTTACATAGAATCCTGGACTTTGGGTTACAGCATTTTTTCTATCTTTAAAATGTACTTTGTTGAGACTCCTAATTTCGAGAACATGAAGGGATTTCTTCATTCTTACCAAGGAATACAACAAGGTAATGGTTTTGATTCTATTGCGACGGCATATATAATAATGTTAGTTACTTTTTTTATAAACTTTTTTGTTCTTTATAAAGGAATTTCTGCAGGAATCGAAAAATTGGCTAAGGTCGCAATGCCATTGTTATTTATTTTTGCTGTTATTCTTGTTGTTCGAGTCTTCACTCTTGGTACACCTGATCCTTCTAAACCAGAATATTCTGTTTGGAATGGCTTTGCTTTTATTTGGAATCCTGATTTCTCTAAGTTAAATGATCCCAAAATATGGCTTGCCGCTGCAGGTCAAATATTTTTTACTTTAAGTGTAGGAATGGGAACAATTCATGCTTATGCTAGCTATCTTAAACCTAAAGACGACATTGCCCTTTCGGGATTATCTACAGCTGCAACTAATGAATTTGCCGAAGTAGTACTGGGCGGCAGTATTGCAATTCCTGTTGCAGTTGCATTTTTTGGTGTAGCTACAACTCAAGAAGTTGCCCAAGGTGGTGCCTTTAATCTTGGATTTGTTTCAATGCCAATTATTTTTCAGAAGTTACCATTGGGCGAAGTTTTTGGTTTTCTATGGTTCTTGCTTCTTTTCTTTGCGGGAATTACGTCTTCTGTTGCTATGGGTCAGCCAATAATAGCTTTCTTGGAAGATGAATTTGGTTTTTCAAGAAAAAAAGCAACTATAATATTAGCAGCATTTGTCTTAATCTGTGTTCAATTTGTTGTATTCTTCTTAGAATTTGGATTTCTTGATGAAATGGACTATTGGGCAGGAACTTTTGGATTAGTCGTTTTTGCATTGATTGAAACAATACTTTTTATGTGGGTGTTTGGTGCAGACAAAGCTTTTGCTGAAATAAATTCAGGTGGTGACATTAAAATTCCAGTAATCTTTAAATATATAATGAAATACGTAACGCCAACAATATTGTTGATAATCATGATTTGGTGGTTGATCAACGATGCCATTCCAACTCTAATGATGAAAGGAGTACCTGATGAAAAAATACCTTATATTTTAGGTGCAAGATTTATGATGTTATTAATACTCGGATTAATATTATTTATGATTCACTTAGCGTGGAAAAACAAACAAATTAGTAAAGTGGAGGCATAAATGGACTTAACTACGAGTGGAATAATTTTCTGGATTTTTGGTTGGTCAGTTGTAATTGGGTTAGTAAGCTTTTGCTTTTATAAAATTCTGACTAATAAAAGAGGAAATAAATTAGAGAAGAATTTAAATTAAAACTTGAGTCCCAATCATTAATTGGGACTTTTTACATTAAGGACTATGTAACATCCATTTTTTAATTAAATATTTTTCCTGAAACATTTCTATGAATCGTTTTTAGATATATTACTAAAATTTTACAGTTTCTCGATGCGATTTACTCTTTTAAGATCCAACTTTTAAATTATTAATTCTTTTCCAGGAAAGACTTTCTCTTTCATTGATCAAAATTCAAAAACTAAAGGAAATGTTTATTCAAAAAAGTAAAAGCGAATTGTTAATTCGCTTTTACTTACATGGTATGCTCAAAAAATTTTTAATTTATATAAAGAGAACATACTCAGTACATTATAATCATCCAAAAAAGACTTCTGCAACTTCGTAAAGTTTCAAATCAACTAGTTTAAGTTCACCCACCGCCTCAATGAGTGGAACATCAACAATTTCATTTCCATGAAGTGCTACCATGCGACCAAACTTACTATCTCTAATCAAATCCACAGCAGCAACTCCAAATCTTGTTCCTAGAACTCTATCATAAGCTGTAGGACTTCCACCCCTTTGAATATGTCCTAAAATTACAGCTCGAGTTTCAAATCCTGTGCGTTTTTCAATCTCCTGAGCAATAACATTACCTATTCCACCAAGTCTTACATGGCCAAATTCATCTTTACTTAAAGAGCTTAGAACTAATGAACCATCTTTGTCTGCTAAATTTTCAGTTTTTAATTTTGCCCCTTCGCTTACTACAACAATACTAAAGTTTTTCCCTCGAATGTGTCTTGCCTTTATATATCCTGAAACTTCATCTAAATCAAATGGTTTTTCTGGAATCAAGATTACATCAGCACCCCCTGCTAATCCAGCATATACGGCAATCCATCCAGCATGACGTCCCATAACTTCAACAACAATTACTCTATTATGACTCTCTGCAGTAGTATGTAAACGATCAATTGCTTCCATTGCGATATTAACAGCGGTGTCGAATCCAAAAGTAAAATCTGTTGCATTTAAATCATTGTCAATTGTTTTAGGAATACCAACAATTTTTACACCTTTTTCATGTAATTTTTGAGCAACACCTAATGTATCTTCACCTCCAATTGCGCAAATCACATCAAGATTAAACTTTTTAAGATTTTCAAAAAGCAATCTTTCATCTTCTTCTCTTTTTAATGGATTCGTTCTTGATGTTCCTAAGATTGTCCCACCTCTATGAAGAATTCCACTAATTGAATTAAGATCTAATATTTCAATGGAACCATCAACAAGTCCCTTCCAACCATTTCTAATACCAAAGCAATTATAATTGTAATTGAGAGCTCTTCTAACCACCGCCCTTATGACTGCATTTAGCCCTGGACAATCACCCCCACCTGTAATAATTCCTATGTTCATAGTATCTCTCCTTTTTTTGTTTAACCTTTAATGATTTTTAAGTTTGCAAATTTTACCATCAAATACTTTTTAACTCCATTATTAAAAGTTACAATCACCTTTTGATTGTCACCTGAACCATCAACAAACTGAACTTTTCCTCTACCAAATACGTCGTGTTCTACAATTGCACCCACTCGAATACTTTTACTATCTTCTTGTAGAAATTGTTTTTCTGTTTTAAAACTATAATCAACCACATCGTCAATGAAGTACTTATTATTTTTTAAATAAATGGCTGCTTTAGGAGTTGCTTCGGTAATAATTAATTCTTCCTCAATCTCATCAATAAATCTTGACTGGATCTGTGGATAAACATTATTATACCTATAGCGATTTCTTGCATAAGTGATAAATAATAATTTTTTAGCTCTGGTACATCCTACATAAAATAATCTTCTTTCTTCTTCTTCATCCTCCATAGTATTATCTCGAAACAATGGAAGTAAACCATCTTCAATTCCAACAAGAAAAACAACTTTAAATTCTAGCCCTTTAGCTGAATGTAATGTCATTAATACTACAGAATTCTGTCTATCTTCCCAATTATCTACATCTGAAATCAGTGAAATTTCCTGTAAGTAATCAATTAATGTTTTTTCCGGATTTTGCTGATGATAATCCTCAATTGCAGCAATTAATTGTAAAACATTCTCGTACCTTTCCAGCGATTCTTCAGTTTTCTCCTCTTGATAAAGTTTTAAAATTCCGGATTCATCTACCAATGAGCGAACAAAATACAATACATCTGTTTTATTCATCAAATCACGATATTTAAGAATAAAGTCATAGAAGATCTTAAAATTACTTTTAGTTCTGTCATTTACGTCTTTTTTATTAATCAAAACAGGAATATTTTCAAACAAAGACTTACCAGAAATCATTGATACACTTTTAAGTTTCTCAAGAGATATATCACCAATTCCACGACGTGGAAAATTAATAATTCTTAAAAAGCTTTCATCATCATTGGGATTTACAATCAATTTTAAGTAGGCAAGGACGTCTTTAATTTCTTTTCGTCTGTAAAATTCTATTCCACCTATAATTGTGTATGGAATTGAACTTTTCATAAAAACATCTTCAAAAACTCGGGATTGAGCATTAGTACGATATAAAATGACTATGTCCTTAGGTTCATATTTACCCGTTTCTATTAATCTTTGAATTTTCGATGCAACAAAATTTGCTTCGTCTCTTTCGTCAAAACATACCGTAATGGTAACCTTTTCACCCTGTTCATTACTTGTCCATAAATTCTTTTGAATCTGATTTACATTATTTTTAATGACAGAATCAGCAACTGATAAAATTGATTTAGTTGAACGGTAGTTTTGTTCTAATCTTATGATTCTTACCTCAGAAAAATCTTTTGGAAAATCAATTATATTTCTTACCTCAGCACCTCTCCATTTGTAAATACTTTGCGCATCATCACCAACCACACAAATATTTCTTTTTTCATTAACTAACATTCTTAATAAATGATATTGAGCTAAATTAGTGTCTTGATATTCATCTACAAGAATATAATCAAATTTTTTACGATACCTTTCGAGTACATCTTTTTCTTTATTAAATAACTCAATTGGCTTAATCAATAAGTCATCAAAATCCATTGCGTTTGATTTTTTCAATCTATTCGAATATTCGACGTAAATATCGTAAAGTTTTCTGTGATGATTAAAAAAGTATGATTCAATGTCCTTTAAGAAAACGTACAAACTATTTTTAGCTTTAGAAATAACATTTTGAATATAACCAGGTTGTAAACTATTTTCTGATAAATTAAAATCCTTTAATATAGACCTTATCACTGAAAGAGAGTCTTCAGTGTCATAAATTGTATAATCTCTCGTATAACCGATTAATTCAGCTTCGGCCCTTAAAAATCTCGCAAATATTGAATGAAAAGTTCCCATAAATAAATAATTAGCTGAACTGCCAGCAATTAATTTAATCCTTTCTTTCATTTCGCTGGCGGCTTTATTTGTAAATGTTAGTGCAAGTATTTTAGAAGGATGAGTTCCATTCTGAATTAAATAAGCAATTCTATAAGTCAAAACAAGAGTTTTTCCACTACCCGCACCTGCAACTACCAGTACAGGTCCTTCTGTCGTTGTTACGGCTTCTCTTTGTTTGTTATTTAATTTATTTAAGTCAATCAATTCTCATTAACCTAAAACAATTGTTAAAAAAATTTAAATATTGCGCAAAGATAATATTTTGATTGATTGTGCTAAAGCTGTTTAACTTAGATTGTATATTAATTTTAATCTTAAAGTATGTGATACAGAATTATTATTAAAGTAATTTTAACTAAGACTATAATCTCAGCTGTATAATTAAAAAAAACCCGAACATCTGAGAACTAACTTCCAGATGTTCGGGGAAATTATCTAAATTAGATCGGCACTATTTAACCATAATCATCTTCTTTGTCTCAACAAAATTACCAGCAACAATTCTGTAAATATAGATTCCACTGGTTACTCTAGTGCCATAATTATTTGTACCATCCCATTCAACTTGGTGATAACCCTGTTTAAGATCATCATTAACGAGTGTTTTAACTTCGCGACCTAAAATGTCATAAACTTTAAGAACGACTTTCTCTTGTTTTGGCAGGCCAAAACGAATAACAGTAGACGGGTTGAATGGGTTCGGGAAGTTTTGACTCAAGAAGTAAGTTCCAGGAATAACATTCGGATCATTTACACTTACCGTAGCAGCTTGTTGCAAAATGATAGCATCGGCACGCGTAACATGACTATCTCTTAAAGCGACGTTAACCAAACTATCTTGATAAAAGATATTTACTTCTTGTGGATCGTTAATTAATCTAACGTTGCCAAATATCGTTCCACCACCTGGTAAATCTTGTCCACCTCTTAAGAATTTGTATCTACCCAAATAAATTCTGCCGTTGGCGGGGACATCGCCACCAAAAGTTGTTGAATTTTGATTCTTCTTTAGAATTGTGACACCCTCAACATGATTTATTTCATAGACAGCTCTTGGATTTCCCGTACTTGAACCTGCGGGAACAACAGCCCAAACATCAAAGCTGTCAATTTCTACTGGTGGCGCATTTGGACGTGATGGGAATCTTGGAAACCATTGAATGTATCTTAATGGATCGTTTGGTGTACCATTATATTGACTTCCGTAAATATAATATATCAGTCTCTGATTATTTGTACCACTTCCAGAGATTCTTTGCCAGAAGTTTATATTAGTTACATTGTTTGGATTCCAATCAACGATTGGTGTATTAATAAATGTCGTTGGATCTGAATCATCAACAAGAATTTGTGTACCAACGCCCTGCCCTGATAAAGTTATAGTGATGTAACGATTATTTAAAGTGTCGTTTGTCCACATTCTTAGACTTGCTCTGTAGAGTCTTATTGAATCAGGTAAGAAAGAAATTGTGAAGTTATAAATTCCATCAATAGCAGGAAGAATCAAAGGAAGTGCTGGCATATTTTCAATTCTAAAGTAAATACTATCAGCACCTATTATTATTATAGAATCTACCATAAGTGGCGTCTCACCGTTGCTACGTATTTGCAATCCCCGTTGGTAATTGAATTCTGCTCTTCGGATAGAATCATATATTGAAACTGAACCAAAGCTAAGAATACGGTTAGTAATATCTGCCGAAGTGGATGCTGTAGGAGCAATTGGTAAAAGTCTTACTCGAAGTAAATCAGTTCTTAAAAAGTTACCTGAAGCTTGTCCAGGAT
>CAKZPH010000061.1 GCA_937138605.1 uncultured Ignavibacteriales bacterium | reverse complement strand
TTGAAAATAATTTTAATACTGCAAGTTCACAATAAAGCTACAAATATTTCTTTTTAATAGTAAGTTAAGTATAGGTGAGGTTTTTCATAGTTTTTAATTGTGTTCTTGTTATGTTCAATTTCTAACGGCAAGATAGCTACCCAACGAGATTGCATTAGGGTATCTCTCAATATCTTTAAATTTTTTTTTATTTCTACTTTATAACTACCTCTTTTAATGTATCTTCAAAAAAACTCAAGCTGATTTTTAATTAAATTCGTTAGATGCCGTGAACTCTACTATTATTTTACTATTCTTCATAGGGACCTCCTTATAATTCAGTAGTTTTTGTTTTTTATTATTTAATTTTATAAAACCAGGTGGTCTCCTTATTTTTAATTTTTTTCAATTAAGAATCAATATACTCCCATTCGGTCTCGAAAATATTTTCAACTAAACTTGAATAAATACCTCCTCTGTTTTAGTAAAAGGTAAATTTAATTCATCACAAAATGATTGAATTTTTACTTAAATTATGTAAAGTTAAATTAGAAGTATCAAAAGGACTAATTGATGAGAAAATTTGAAATACCTGTTTATTATAAAAGCTCTATTATAACCCGATTAAAAGAACATAGAAACCTTCTAGATCTGAGAAAAAATGATTTATCTCCAACTTACTTAGACTTTGGTAGTTTTGACGTTTATATACCAAGACACTTTGGTTTTTGTTATGGAGTTCAAAATGCTATAGAAATTTCTTATAAAACGTTAGAAGAAAATCCCGACAAGCGTATTTTCTTACTGAGTGAAATAATACACAATCCAATTGTAAATGAAGACTTACAATTTCGCGGCATCAACTTCATTCTAAAACCGTCTGGCGAGCAAATCATACCATGGGAAGAAATTAAAAAGAATGATATTGTCATCATTCCAGCCTTTGGAACTACTGTTGAGATTGAAAAGAAGCTTAAAGAATTAGGACTACAGGTAGAGAAGTATGATACAACTTGTCCATTTGTTGAAAAAGTTTGGAATAGGGCTTATAGTCTGGGTGTTAAAGGATTTACCATAATAATTCATGGTAAATACAAACATGAAGAAACTCGAGCAACTTTCTCTCACAGCATTCAAAATTCCCACTCTGTCATAGTGTTAAATCTTGAAGAAGCTAAAATCCTTGGTGAAATTATATTGGGCAATATTCCGCCTGAGAAGTTTTTTGAATATTTCCAAAATAAGCACTCTGAAGGTTTTAACCCTTTGATACACCTTGATAAAATTGGTGTAGTAAATCAAACCACTATGCTAGCATCAGAAACGGAAGAAATTGCTAATTATTTCAAATCAATAATGAAAGAAAAGTATGGTGAAGAAAATTATAAAGAGCACTTTGCTGATACAAGCGATACATTATGTTACGCTACTTATGATAATCAAGAAGCTACCATTGAAGCACTAAAATACCCTGCTGATTTTGCAATTGTTGTTGGCGGTTATAATAGTTCAAATACAACCCACATTGCTGAACTTTGTAAGGAAAAAACTAAAACATATTTCATCTCCTCAGAAGAAAAAATTTTATCAAGAGAGGAAATACTTCATTACGATTTAAATCAGAAGAAAGAAATTTTGACAAAAAACTACATTCCAGATAAAGAGAAAGTTTCAGTAATTCTTACAAGTGGAGCTTCATGTCCCGATTCTGTTGTTGAAAGAGTTTTAAGAAAATTACATTCTTTATTTCCAGATGCAATTACAATTGAGCAGGCAGCCGAAAGAGTTTTTAGTACTAAAAATTAGATTGCTTTTTTATTCCATAAAGTGTAAACGCAACTTTGCTCTGTTTGACTATCTCAAAAAGCTTAAGGTTGTCTACTTTTCTTTCCTGTAATTTGTGATATAGGTGATATTGTATTGCAATGTTATTTAATGATTTAATTTTAACACCGTTAAGTTCTAACCTAAATTGTAAATCTGTATCCTCACCAATTGAAGGCGCTTCATATCTTTCGTCAAACCCGTTAACTGATAGGATATCTGATTTGTGAATTGAAAAATTACAACCAAGTAATCCCCTTTTTTTGTGATTTAATAACTTTCTTAAAAATTCTGATTTTACATAAAATCCTTTTTCATAATCAATTGTATTACCCACAATACTATCAATTAAAAGCTTAAGATTAAAAGATTCAAGGTATTTATTTTTTATTTTTTCTGGTGTGAGTGCATGAGTAATTTTTGAAGAAAGATTTACTCTTCTGCCTGTTAAACAAGTTTTTACTTCTCGATTATCGTAATGCTCACGAACAAATTCTGAATGAGGTACACAATCACCATCAATAAATATCAAATAGTCTGACGAACTTTCAACTATCGCTCTATTAAGAATTTTATTTTTTCTAAATCCTGAATCTTCCTGCCAAATATGTTTAATTTCAAATGGATAAGTATTAATTAAAGATTTCAACCTTTTAATAACATTCTCATTTGAACCATCATCAGCAATTATCACCTCAAAATTTTTAAAAGTTTGTATTTCTAGTCCCACCAATACAAGTTCCAAATAATCAATTCTGTTGTAAAATGAAATAATTAAAGTAGCGTCATACATTTTCTCACTTTACTCCAAACTAGTAAATTGTCATTGTTAATTTAACAATTAAGGACGAATTTCTTATGACAAGTTTATTGAAAGGAAAAAAATTTTTAATGATTCTTTCAGCTTTTGCACTTTCAGTTGTCTTAATATTCATTTTTTTAATTAAACCAGAAGAAAATAAATACGAGATTCGTAATGTTGATTTTACAAAAAATGTTTTAATGAACTCCCAATTCGAGGAAATATCAATTTCACCATGGGAAGTTGATTTTTCACAAAAGAATCAATCCTATGCTTATTTAGATGACATTGTAAAATTTAAAGGCAAAAATTCTCTTTGTTTATTGAGCGAATCTAAGAATAATTTAATATCAGTTTCTCAAACAATATCGAACGTTCAACGAAATAAAAAATATATTCTTAACGGCTATTTAAAAACAGAAGACTTTGTAACAGGATTCTTAAAACTTGAATTGTACGGTGCTTCAGATAGTCTAATTGCATTTTCTGATTCTTACAAATTAAAAGGCATGAATGATTGGACTTTTTTAACGACCTGGGTTAGAACAATGGATACAAAAATAACCAAAATCAAAGTTAAATTAGTTTTAGAAGGTAATGGACGAGTTTGGTTCGATGAGCTTGAACTTTTTCCTGTGGAAATAAACACTATTTTCTTGACCCCTTCAAATTAAGGTTTGATTTTTCATAAAAAATTTTCTAACTTTTATCGTAATTAGGGAGGTTACAAATGAAACCTTTTCATATAACTTTAACAATCCTTTTATCACTATTTTTTTTCAGTTGCGAGAAACTAGAAGAGACTCTCGGACCATTAGGGCAATTCAACTTAGATCCTCAAGTTAATAAGACGTATGAGTTTAAACGATGGGAACTTGATTCATTGAATAATAAAGTTGGAGATGGAAGTATATATTTTGAGAAGTGCGTAGCAAAAAATGTTTCTTTTGGTGGTGTTAATGATGCATTTGTTTCAATTAAATTTTTAAATCATAGAAACTTCCAAATACTTGATACCACATATCTTCGCGTTGTAAACGGAAAAGACATTTATGAATGGATTGATACAAGTCAAATCTTTTCTAATTCTACTCAAAATATTAAGCTTTCATTAAACAAAAGAATGAGTAATTATACTTGGGTTGCAAGAATTCAATTATCAAAAGGTGAAAATGCTGAATACACTATCCTACCAGATAAATATATTCAATTTACTATTGATACACTTACTCTAAACATTAAAATATCCTTTAAAAGCAAAAATGAGGGTTTCGAAAATATAACTGTACCTGCTGGAAACTTTAGAGCATATAAAGTCAAAACGACTATGAGTTTTACCATCTTTTACAGCAATAATCTAATTGGTAGCTTTGATTTAATAAATTATATATGGATTAGCGATGATTTAGATTGGTGGATAAAACAATATCAACCAACAACGTTTGTCAGGCTTCTAAATTCATATATTTACGGGTCTGTTGACGAACTAGTTAGTACACAATAGAATTTACAATTAAAAATTAATGTAATTTGAATTTTAGTTGAGATTCTATTTAAAGTATAAACCAGGTTGTTTTATTAACTATTAAAGCTCGCATTTCAAATACTTATTTTCATTAAGGGAATTTTTTATTTATTCCATTGGATGAACTAATTCATTATAATAGTAAAAAATGCTAAAATCAAAACATGCTTTTAATTGAAATTAAACCTGATAAGTGTGACTTTTGCGGAGTATGTGTAGGGGTTTGTCCAGAAGATGCGATCGAACTAAAAGAGGCAAGCATTAAAATAATTGAAGAGTTATGTACTAATTGTGCAAAATGTGTATGGTGCTGCCCCATAGAAGTTCTTGTCTTTAGAAAAGATAAACTATCAGAATTAAAAGCTAAGATTAAATAATGATTGATAAAGAATATGATATAGTCATTGTTGGTGCAGGACCTGCTGGAACCGTGGCAGGAAGATTTGCAGCTGAACAAGGTGCATCGGTTTTAATTCTTGAAAAAGACAGAGACGTAGGTTATCCAGTCAGATGCGGCGAAGCAGTTAGTAAAGAGGGAATTACTCCTTTTATCCAACCTGATCAAAAATGGATTGCCTCTGAAATTAATACATTTATTTTTGTTTCACCCGATGGAACCGAGGTGAAAATAAACTTTGATCAAACCGGTTATATTCTTGAAAGAAGAATTTTCGATTATGAACTGGGCAAGTTAGCAGTAATGTCAGGTGCAAAGATTTTAACAAAAGCATATGCTTACGATTTAATTTGGGATAATTCTAAGATTACAGGATTAAAGTTCGAACACAATGGGGAAAAGAAAGAAGTTAAAGCAAAAATAATAATTGGTGCTGATGGCGTTGAATCTCGCGTTGGAAGATGGGCTGGAATTGAAACTCATACAAAAATTTCTGATATGGAATGCTGTGTTCAATATACGATCTCTAACCTCAAATTAAATTCAAATGCTTGTTACTTTTATTTTGGAAAAGAAGTTTCGCCGGGTGGATATCTTTGGGTTTTTCCCAAGGGAACCAACTCAGCAAACATAGGATTAGGAATTGGTGGTGATAGAGCCAAATTTCGTTCACCTCTATCTTATATCAACCAATTCATTGAAAAAAATTTCAGCTACGCTTCAAAACTTACGATGGTTTCTGGCGGTGTTCCCTGCAGTATAACGTTGAAAGAAATTGCTAAAGAAAATATTATGCTCGTTGGTGATGCAGCTCGACAAGTAAATCCACTTTCCGGTGGTGGAATTGTTAGCGGAATGATTGGTGGTAGTATTGCCGGCGAAATTGCTGGTAAGGCTATTAAAGAAAAAAATTTAAAATTACTTTATGATTACCCCAAAATATGGTATGAACGTGTTGGTAGAAAACATGAAATTTATTACAAAATAAAGAATGCTATCTATAATTTTTCGGATGAAATATTAAATAGTATTGCTCACTCTGTCACAAAAATTCCAGAAAATGAAAGAACACTTCTATCTATCTTTAAAATTGCCCTAAGGGATAGACCCTCATTGATATTCGAAATGGCAAAATTCTTTTTTTATTAAAACTCAATAAATCAAATATATCTTTCAAGCTTGAATTTCTCACCAAGATAAAGTCTCCTAACTAATTCATCATTAGCAAGCTCAATAGAATTCCCTGTTCGAAGAATTTCACCATTAACAAGAATATATGCCCGATCAACAATTGCTAAAGTCTCATGTACATTGTGATCAGTAATTAAAACGCCAATCCCTCTGTTTTTGAGATTTGCAACAATTTGCATAATATCCTCAACTGCGATTGGATCAATTCCTGCAAATGGCTCATCTAGTAAAATAAACTTTGGATCTGTTGCAAGAGCACGTGCAATTTCTGTTCTTCTTCTTTCACCACCACTCAATTGATATCCAAGAGTTTTTCTTATATGAGTGATTCCTAAATCTTCCAACAGGCGCTCACATTTTTCATTTCTTTCCCTTTCGTTTAATTCCAAAAACTCAAGAACTGCAAGAATGTTTTCTTCCACTGATAGTTTTCTAAAAACAGATGCTTCCTGAGGAAGATAACCAATCCCAAGTCTTGCTCTCTTGTACATTGGATACTTTGTAATCTCTACATCATTTAACAAGACCTTTCCACCATTGGGCTTGATCATACCTACTATCATGTAAAAGGTTGTTGTCTTTCCTGCCCCATTTGGGCCAAGTAAACCCACTACCTCTCCACGTGATAATTTCAACGAGACTCCCTTAACCACAGTTCTTTTACGATATCTTTTAACGAGATTATCACCAACTAGTATATCCATAAACTCACCAAATTTGTTCAAAAATTTTTCTAAGATAATGCTTCAAAATGTATAGAAGATATGTAATTTCTTATCCTATCAGAATTTAACATCTTTTTACTATAAATTAGATCATTAAGAATTTATTTCTTTACTTTGAATCGCATCAATTATTCTTCTTTATTTTTGATCACAATTAATGAAATCTCTGGTGTAACATTATATCTAAATGGAATTGTCGAATATCCAAGTCCACGGTTTACAATCATATGTGTGTGACCGAATTTAAAGTCACCAGCAAGAAAGCTTGTTTCTAACATAACTGGAGTAAGATTGATGAAAGGGAATATTAAACGTACCTGACCACCATGAGTATGACCAGCTAAATACAAATTATAATTAAGTTGCGAAGCTTTATTTGCTATTATTTCATCTGGTTGGTGCGATACTAAAATTTTTAAATTGTATCTATCATTATTTTTTGCCAGGCTATCTAAAACATTAGTATTTGTTGACTTAACATATGTATTAGTTAAGAATGTAACTTTGATTCTTGCCTCGTTTATTTGAAATGTAACATTTCCGTTATCAATCATATTTACGTTGTGCCTTTTCAAAACGTTTTTCATTGTATCTAAACTACGCCAATAATCTTTTTTATATACAAAAAAGTCATGGTCACCAACGCAAGAGTAAACTCCCAAATTAAAATTTATCCTCCCGACCAAATTTGCCACTTTATGTATATATCGATCTTTGCCGGTTATAAAATCACCACTAATTAAAACTAAATCGGGTTTCAATTCGTTGACTTTATTAATATAATTTTTGACTCTAGCTTCATGGGTAAACCTATCCATTTGTATATCTGATATAAAAACTATCCTTAGCCCGTCAAGTTCTCTCTTTGCATCATTAATTTCATAAATTCTTTTTTCAACAATTACATTTTTAGAATCGTAATAAATTCTCAAAGGAATATATATAAGAAAAAAGACTGCAACTATCGAAAATAATTTATATGAATAATTTTGAAATTTAGCTCTTGAAAAATTCTTGAGTTTCAAAAATCCATAAACTATAATCTCAACAGGTAATGCTATTATAGTCGTCTGCACAATCCAAACAATTAAAAACCAGCCGGGTAACCTAAACAAAAAATCAATTGTCCAGGTATCGGGGAATTCAACTTCACTGGCTGGAAATAGCACTAGATGTAACAAGTTAATTATGTAATATAAAGGATAAAGATTCAGAATAACAACGAATAACATCAGAATTCTTTTTTTCTGTTTTTCGTTCAAAGAAAAATATTTTAATAAACTATGTTTTAATCTGTTTAAGAAATAATATTCCACAAGTAAAAGAGATACTATCAAAATAAAAACACGTAATAACATTATAAGTTGCATTCTCTCCATATGTAAATTTTAATTACTTTTATGAAGATTATTGGATTGATGAATAATACTTTCTAAAGAATTCAGTAGCTATGTGCGTATCAACGGCAATCCAGAAAAGTTCTGTGTTGTAAGTAAAAACAAAATGCGTCTTACCCATTCCAAAACACTTGTAAATATTATTCCCTTCGTAGTCAAAGAATTCTTGATTTATGAAAACAGAATTTTCTGGAGAAATTTTTTCAGTCATTTTATCAAAATAAACTTTTGCATCTTTCTTTGATTTATAATGCGTAATATATATTACCGCACTTCCGGACAAATTTTCATAAAATCCGATTTCACTTGACCCTTGTGCTACAGGCTGAAAATGAAGCTTGTTTATTAAGTCATAAGCCTCCTTTCCAGAGATAGTTTTTACCAGTAATAAGTTACTTATCTTTTCAGGGAAATAATTCTTTTTTGTACTACAACTCAATTCAATTAAAATTAACAAAATGACGAGACTAACTATTAGTAAAGGTGATCTAATCATGTTCGTTTTTTTACGAAAATTTGAGTTAAGATTTTTGTAAAATTTTTTGAAGTCTACCACTGGAAATTTCTGAAAGAATGAGTCGAGCACTAATTTCTGAACGTTCATCTATAATTCTATCCCAATCTTCAGAACCTTGCCAGAAAATATTCTTAATTTTTTGTAGTGCAATAGGATTAAAATTTGCTAACCTCTCAGCGATTGAATTTACTTCCTTATCAAGTGATTCGATCGAATTGACTACTTTTGAATAAAGAAAGAATAATTTTCCCCATTCAGCATCTCGCCAATCCGTATCAAGCGTAATATATGAAAAAGAAGCTCTACCAATTTTATGGATTAAAAATGGACTTATAACAAAAGGACCAATTCCTAAAATCAATTCACTTAACCTTAGTGATGCTGTATCCAGAGCAACTGTATAATCACATGCAGCCGCTAGTCCAACTCCTCCACCGACTATTTTTCCATGAATTCTACCTATAATTGGTTTTGGACAACGAACCATACTTAGCAAAAGCTTACCAAATGAAAAAAAGTATTCTTTAGCTTTTTCAAATCGATCAATTTCTAGCAGCCCATCAATTGAAGCACCAGCACAGAAAGTTCCTTCTCCCTCACTTCTCAAAACCATAACATTAACATCATCATTCTGCGAAATATCATTAAACTCCTTTAACAGTCTCATCAACAATCCACTTGACAGTGAATTTGCCTTTGGATTGTAAAACTTAATTGTACAGATTTTGTTTTCTATTTCGCTACTAACAAATCCATTGGTAGTCATAACTCCTCCAAAATTTTATATTTCTAAACTCAAATTAGATAAATATGCGAGTTAAAAAAAGTAACTTGATAAAACCCATTTCTTGAAATTTAAGTGTAGGCTATTGAATTTATTATTGATCAACTTGATTTGTCTTTCAAAATAGTATCTTCCTACATTTTAATTCGTCTAATTATAAATATTGAGTTTTTAGTGAATAAATCCTAATAAAATTTGAATTCATAACCATTTTCTATTTTCATCAAAAATGAATTTAATTTATATTGAAAATATGAAAAAATTAAACCTTGGATGTGGAAATCAACTTCTTGACGACTATATAAATCTCGACATAGTCGATTATGGTGGTAACTTAATTCATGATTTAAATTCTTTTCCTTATCCCTTTGATGATAATACTTTTGATGAGATTTTAGCAAGTCACATACTTGAACATTTAAGTAATTTTAATCAAGTCATAAACGAGTTATATCGCATCACTAAACCTGGTGGAATTATTAAAGTATACGCTCCTTTTTTCTTAAATACAAAATTCTTTGGTGACCCCGATCATAAAATACCTTTCTCCATTCGAACATTTGATAATTATGAGTACATTGAAAACCGCAAACTAAAATTTTATGAAAAGTGGAAACTAACTCATAGAACTAATTATCAAACTAAAGCTAAGTTTGAAATACTTGTGAAAAAATTTAACTTATCAAACTTCGCTCCATTGAAATGGCTAAATTTTATAGTAAATATTGAACCAGTTATATACGAAAGATTCTTTGCATCCATTTTCTCGCCGGAAGAAGTAATTTTTGTATTACGAGTTGTTAAATAAAAATTTGCTTTATATTAATTTCTTTTATATAATCAAAAAGATATATAAAGTTCTTTTAGATGTTGTTGATAACTTGTGGAATTTTTCTTTTCGTGGAAAGTTTTCACGAGGGAAAACTTCTATTAACTTAAAATTCCACATAAATAAGTGTGAATTCTAATTTCGGCTTTGACTTAATTCTTTGTTTTTCAAAGAGTTACACGATTCGTTTAAATGTGGATTAAATGTGGATAAACTGTCATTAAAGTTAACCTTAAATTAACTTTAACAATAACTTAATATTAATTAATGGTTATGAGTGTGAATAACTTAAAAAAATCACCAGATAACACAGAAAATTTAACTGTCTTAAAAAATTCAGAAAAAGCTAAAGAAATTTGGGAAAAATGTCTTGAAGTTATTAGACCAAATTTAAATGCTCTCGCTTTTAAGACGTGGTTTTCACCAATCGTTCCAGTTGATTTTGAAAATAACACTCTTAAAGTAAAGATTCCTTATGATTTTAGCTGGGAATATATTGAAATGCATTACAATCACTTGATAAAAAAAGCCCTTTTAAATGTAATTGGCGAAAATGCAAAGCTTTCATATAAATTTGAGAATTCAGAAGATATAGGAAATTACCTTGTTGACCAATACAACAACAAACCCGAAAATGAAGAAATCGATAATCTACAATCAAAGCCAATCGAAATATTTTCAAATAATAATGGTAAACATAAAATTCAGACTATCACTCGTGACGAACACTTTAAAACAAATTTAAATGAAAAGTTCACTTTTGATAACTTTGTTAAAGGTGAAAGTAATCAATTCGCACGAGCAGCAGCATTTGCAGTTTCCAATGCCCCAGGTTATACCACCTTTAACCCCCTTTTCATTTATGGTGGTGTAGGTTTAGGTAAAACACATTTAATTCAAGCAATTGGCAATTATGTCGTATCAAACAAAAAAGCAAATCGAGTTCTCTACACAACTGCGGAAAAATTTACTACTGAGTTTGTTGAATCAATCAAAAAAGGAAATACAAACGACTTCACAAGTTTCTATCGAAGCGTTGATATACTTATAATTGATGATATTCAATTCTTTGCAGGAAAAGAATCAACAACTGATACATTTTTTCATATTTTCAATAGTCTATATCAAATAGGAAAACAAATTGTGCTTTCCTGTGATAAACCACCTAAGAGTTTATCTGGACTTGATGAGAGACTTATTTCTAGATTTCAATGGGGTCTCTCTGTTGATATTCAACCACCTGATCTAGAAACACGAATAGCCATTCTCATTAAAAAATGTGAATCATATAATTTTGAACTAGATTTAAACATTATCGAATACATTGCAACTAATATTACGAGCAACATCCGTGAACTTGAAGGCGCCCTTATAAAAATTCTTGCTAAATTTTCTTTAGAAGGAAAAGAAATCACACTCGATTTAGCAAGAGAAGTGGTAAAATCCGTCGCAACAGAAAAAAAGTCCAATCTGACAATAGATCAAATACAAAAAATCGTCGCAGAATACTTTGAAATTGATCCCAATCTTCTTCGAGCAAAAACAAAAAAGAAAGAATACGTACAAGCAAGGCAAATTGCTATGTATTTTTGTAAAAAACTGACGAATGCATCACTCAAAACCATTGGTATTAATTTTGGCGGACGTGACCATTCAACTGTTATTCACGCAATTCAAACTGTCGAAGAGTCTATGAAAGATGATGCATTTGTTAATTTACTTTTTTCAATCCAGCATAAGATAGAATACAATAGCTAATAATCAAAACATTCAATCGCTACTTTCGAGCAATTTTATTACCCATATCAAGATATCTTAACTAACCTGAATAAATTTCTATTTTCAAAATTATTTTAACACAAAATTTACAATAACTTAATTTCACAATAACCTTCCCGTAATAATCTGAATTTAAGTTTGAATAAGAAAAACGAGAGGAAGGTTATGCAAAATTCATTAAAAATTTTAACAACAATTTTTATTCTTATCATCTCTATAAACTACTCACCTCTTCTTTCTCAGAATAAAGGTGGAATTGCAGGTAGTGTTGTTGATAGTGAAACTGGAGAAGCTATAATTGGTGCAAATGTCTTAATTGAAAACACTACAATAGGCGCCGCTACAGATATAAACGGTAAATTCAGAATCCTTGATGTACCAACGGGTACTTATAATCTTATAGTTAGTTATATCTCTTACAAAAAGCAAATAATTACCAATGTCATCGTCACACCCAACAAAATTTCTGAAGTAAAAATCGCCCTTAAACCAGATGTCATAGAAACTGAAGAAGTAATTATTACAGCTGAAAGCGATGAATCATATGAGAATGCTTTACTTAACAAGAGAAAAAAATCAAATAATATAAGCGATGCCATCAGCGCCGAACAAATAAAAAAATCAACAGATAATGTGGCAAGTGATGCACTTAAAAGGTTGCCTGGGATAACTTTGATGGATAATAGGTTTGTATTCATCAGAGGAACAAGCGATCGATATAATAATGCACAACTTAACTATACAAGTCTTTCCAGTACAGAACCCGAAAAAAGGTCATTTTCATTCGACTTACTTCCTACAAATCTTCTTGACAACGCAACTGTTGTAAAGTCATTTACCCCCGACATTCCTGGTGATCTTGGAGGTGGAATTGTCCAACTTAATACAGTTGACTTTCCAGAAAATTTAAAGCTCAACCTAAACTCATCATCATCTTACGTGATGAACACTTCACTAAACGATTTCGCCACATATTCAAGTAGCAGCAATTTCTTCGGATTCAATGATGGTAGTCGTTCTATTCCTTCTAACTTTCCTTCAGACTTAACAAAAGCAAACCTTGCTCGCGAAGAACTAAACAATTTGGCTAAAAAATTTAGTAACGTTTGGTCCCCAAAGCTTAAAAAGGCTCCATTAAATAATAGTTTTTCATTTTCAATTGGAGATGGAGCAAGACTTATCGGTCAACAATTCGGATTCATAATTGCAGTAAATTATAGAAATGCTTACAAGAACACTCAAATTATTAGAAATGAATACGAAGCTAGCGGCGAACCACGATTTGCATATTCAGGGAAACAGTCAACAGTATCAAAATCTTTAGGAGGATTATTCAATATAAGCTTCAAATATTCTCCCTTCCACAAATTCAGTTTGAAAAATACATTTAACCGTTCATCCGATGATGAAGTGTCTGAATTTCGGGGCAATCAATATACAGACGCCGGGAAAGAACAAATTCATACAGCACTTCGCTATACTGAAAGAGACGTTATTTCCAGCCAATTAGTAGGTGAACATGTTTTTGAAAGTCTATCTAAAGCAAAACTCGAATGGAGAACATTTTTATCAAATTCAAAAAGAATAGAACCAGATTATAGACGTATAATTTATGGGCGAGATATCGGAACCGATGAACCTTTTGCAGCAATACTTGGTTTTCAGCCGAATTTAAAGAATGGTGGAAGATTCTTCTCAAATCTTTATGATAAAACCCGTGGTTTGTCATTTGATTTTACCATTCCATTTGGTTCAAACAAACTAAAATTCGGGTCACTCTACGAGTGGAAAAATCGTGATTTCGCCTCAAGATTGATAAGCGTAATTATTAACGCTCCGGGTAATGGTTATACTGATTTTAACCTCCTTTACCTTCCATTGGATAAAATTTTTGCCTCCGAAAATTTCCGACGCAACGGATTTTCAATTGATGAGTATTCGAATGGTTCAAATAATTACAATGCTCATCAAGAAATTGTTGCTTTCTACAGCATGTTTGAATTACCTATTAATTTGCTTAATCGGGAGCTAATATTAATTGGAGGAGCGAGGTTAGAGAATTCGCTGCAAAGGATAAATTCAATGGACATCAGTGGAAAAATACCAATCAACAATTATCATAAAAATGTGGATATTCTCCCATCTTTAAATCTTGTTTATCGCTTAAATACTAAATCCAACTTGAGAATATCTTATTCACAAACAGTTAATCGCCCTGAATTAAGAGAACTCGCGCCATTTGTTTATTTTGATTTTGCCACTCAAACATCCGTCTATGGAAATCCTCAATTAAAACGAGCTTTGATTAAAAATTTCGACTTTAGGTATGAAATTTTCCCGGCCATAGGAGAATTAATTTCTATCAGTTCTTTTTATAAATCCATCTCCAACGCAATAGAAAAAGTTGTAGTCACCGGAACTGCACTTAACGCTGAAAGAACTTTTGTTAACTCTGAAAATGCAAGAATATATGGCTTAGAATTTGAAAGTAGATTTAAGTTAGGCTTTATCAGTAATTACTTTAATAATTTTTCACTTTCTGCAAATTATGCCTTAATTAAATCGATTGTTAATGTCAAATCAACTCACATGACTGTCTCTAGAGAAAACCGACCGCTTCAAGGACAATCTCCTTATGTAATAAATTTAGGATTATTCTTTACAGAACCAAATCTAAATACCTCCATTTCTATTCTTTACAACCGAGTTGGCGAAAGAATCGTAGAAGTTTCTACACTTTATCAAGAAGATATTATAGAAAAACCACGGGATTTAATTGATATCAAAATATCTCAAAAAATCTTTGAAAAATTAGAGCTCAATCTTGGAATCAAGGATTTACTTGCAAAGGACCAAATATTTATGCAAGGTGATAAAATTTCACGGGTTAATTCTAATAATTCCAATATAACATTAGGTCTAACTTACAAACTACAATAAAAAGGAGAAATAATATGCTCTCAATGAAAAACATTCTTTTCAGTTTAATAATAACCTTTTTCTCATATTCTATTACATTCGCTCAATTAGCGCCAGTCGATAGTGTTATAGAGGGAAATATTAATTCCAATACTTTCCTATCAAAAAACAAACGATACCTGCTCCGTGGCTTTGTAAATGTTAATGCGCCTGCAGTTTTAACAATTGAGCCAGGTACTATAATCTATGGTGAAAAAACAACTAGAGGAACTTTGATAATTAATCGTGGTGCTAAAATAATTGCCAATGGTACTCCAACCCAACCTATAGTCTTTACGAGTCAACAACCAGCAGGTCAAAGATCACCCGGTGATTGGGGTGGAATCATAATTGCAGGTAACGCCAGTATCAACGTGCCCGGAGGTACTGCAATAATTGAAGGAGGAACCGGAACAATTTATGGTGGCGGTACAAATCCAAATGATGATGATAATAGTGGAATTTTGAGATATGTGCGAATTGAGTTTCCCGGTATTGCATATGCCCCTGATAATGAAATAAATGGACTTACACTGGGAGGCGTTGGACGTGGAACAACGATTGAGTATGTTCAAGTAAGTTTCTGTGGAGACGATGCTTATGAATGGTTCGGCGGAACAGTTAATGCCAAATATTTGATCTCTTTTAAAAATATTGATGATGATTTGGATGTTGATTTAGGTTTCAGAGGAAATGTTCAATTCGGATTAGTTATCCGCGATCCAAATCTAGCAGATATTAGTGGTTCGAATGGATTTGAAAGTGATAACGATGGAACTGGTACATACAACACTCCTAGAACTCTTCCGGTTTTCTCTAATCTCACAGTAATAGGTCCAATGCCGGATACACTTTTTACAGGCTACAATCCAAATTTTAGACGTGGTGCGCATATAAGACGTGCTTCATTAACTTCAATCTATAATTCAATTGTTATGGGCTGGCCAGTCGGTTTGTTACTTGATGGCTCTGCTGTTAGATTCTCTTCCGTTGGCGACACATTACAAATCAGAAACTCAATCTGGGCAGGTTTAAGACATGGTAATGGAATTACAACTAATCAATCCGGATTCGATGCTCAAGGTTGGTTTGATACTCCAGCTTATGGAAATCGTCGCTTTACTCAGCCTTCAACTGTAATGTTAACCGATCCATTTAACTTAACAAATCCAGATCCACGTCCTCAGCAAAACTCTCCGGCAAATACTGGAGCAAGTTTTGCCAATCCTAGATTGTCAACATTTTTCACCACAACTTCTTATGTTGGTGCTTTTAGCTCTACTGAACCAAGGTGGGATTTACCATGGGCAAATTACGATCCTCAAAATACAAATTACGCTACAAGCGTCGACGAAAATACCAGCATCATAAGAACATTTCAATTATATCAGAATTATCCTAATCCATTCAATCCAACTACTAAAATTTCATTTACATTACCTGAGAATGGTAAAACATCATTAAAAATCTATGATGCTCTTGGAAATGAAATCACAACTTTAGTTGAAGATGTTTTAGAAGCAGGTAATTTATATGAGGTTGAATTCAATGCAAAGGACTTACCTAGTGGAGTTTACTTTGCAAAACTTGTTCAAGGAAAAAAATTCCAAACTCGAAAACTAGTGCTAGTAAAGTAGATCTACCTTCCTCTCTGACTTCTCCGCACATGGTAATACTGTGTGCGGAGTTTTTTATATTCACCTATCCTGATTATAATTTTGTATTATAAACTAAAAAAAAATACATGTGGAAAATTCAGGAAAAGTTTTTTTTATTGATAAAGAAATATTCTGAGATTAACGATAAATCTTACTGGTTGATTTTCTTCTTCATTCTAATATTGTTAGCCGGACTCCCTATTTTTTCTGTCAACTTTTTGCCAATGACGGATTTACCACAACACTTAGCTCAAGTACATCTTTTTTATAAAAACTTATATCAACCCAGTAGTGAATATGAAATAAACTTATTTATGCCAAACTTGCTTGTTTACTGGTTAATGATATTATTATGGAAAATTGTAAACCCGATTATGACCGGACAAATTATAGCCTTTATTATTGCCACACTTTGGATTATGGCTATTTTTCTTTTAGGATATAATACCAACCGTTCGCTTCCTTTAGTTATAATTTCATCAACTTTAGTTTTTAATACATCTTTCTATTGGGGATTCATAAATTTCTTAATAGGATTTTTCTTCTTTGTTCTGCTTTTAATTTTATTAGAAAAGAAAAAGGAGGTTAATTGGTTTCTAGTAGCAAAAATTTTTACGTTGGGTTTATTGTTGTTTTTTTCTCATGTCTTGTGGTTTTTGGCTGGTATGATTTATACAATTTTATCAAGTTCTTTTAGTAAAAATTCTTTCAAAGAATCATTAGCCAAAATTGCGGGATTAGTGCCAATCAGCATAATTTCCTTTTCTTGGTTCGTTTACTTTAATAAAGCTTTAGGCGCAACAGAATTTTTATTGCCACCATCATGGATTGTTAGCCCAATCTCCAGGCTTTCCCCCGGATGGATTCTGGAAAATACTTACGGTGGAATCAAAAGTCCAATAACAGCTTTCTTATTGTTAATAATAATTTTATGGATAGTTGTAACTATTCTATTTAACATTAAGACTTCTAAGAGAAAAATTAATCTGAATCTTTTTAGAATTTCAGTGCTGCTGTTCCTTGTGGTACTATTTGCTCCACAATTGGTTGAGAACACTATTTTATTTGGATCAAGATGGTTTGCACCAGCCATATTACTTCTTCTATTTTCATTACCAAAACCCAAAATAAACGAATCGATTTTATCAGTCATTTTTACAGCGATATTTTTTGTATTTATTATTGAAACAAAATCAAAATGGAAAGATTTCGAATCTATCGAGTTGTCAGGTCTAACTGATTCAATTAATAAGATAGAGAAAAACTCTAAAATTATTGGTTTAGCTTATTTTCAAAGCAGTAATTTTATTTATGGTAAGCCATTTATGCAAATTTTTGCTTATGCTCAAATTCTTAAAAACTGTGAATTGAATTTTACTTTTGCTTTGCATCAAAATGGAATAGTTACAACAAAAAATTTTGAAAAATACAAACAATGGACACCCGGACTTGAATGGATTCCTGAATACGTTCGATACGAAGATCTATCTAAATTCGATTTTGCTTTGATAGGTACAACTGACGAAATCCATAATTACTTTTCCGAGGATGAAATTTTTCAACCAATTACAAAAACAGGAAATTGGCGTCTTTATAAGTGCAATAAAAACTTAAACAAAAAAGGATTTCTCTTTCTTTTACAAATTATCGACGAAAAGAAATAAAAACCCCCATCACATCTCTTTTTTAATAAAT